>NZ_BCUY01000034.1 GCF_001591465.1 Cytobacillus firmus NBRC 15306 | reverse complement strand
TAAAGGAACCCCCCACTGGTTGAAGTTTCACTTTATCCTATCAGAGAAAAATTAACCTTACAATGGAGAAAGAGACTTCATTAGTTAGACGAAAAAATTACGATGATGGTTTCCTGTATTTTCAAAAAAACGGTTTTAAAATTTTTTCTCATCTGGAAAGATATTTTCAGATATTTTTGCTACAATAAGAGGATAAAATACTGGAAGTTTGGCAGGCAGTTTCATAAGAAGCTGTCTTTTTATCAATTTGGCTACGGTTCGGAGGTTTCGTCATTGAAAAGAAGGAATCAAACTATTCGTGATCTCATCTACATCCATCTTAATGAACAGGATCAATATGTGATGACTTATGGAATTGAGTTTGCAGAGTTTGCCCAGACGCTTTCAGATTCTATTAATAATTTGCTGCTGTTAAAGCACCGTTATGAACATGGGGACTTTAATAGCCATACGATGTTCGATTATGTGTCAAGGGACAAGCTGGGCAGGCTGGTTGAGGATGATGTATATGGCTATGGCGATTTTTGCTGGATTGACTTCGAGGAAGAGGAAGCGGTGAATGAGCTTCCCGGCCAGACAATTGCGGAGCTCCTTTATCTCGGCCATATTAAAGAGCATCTTAAGCTGCCTTTTTACAATTATCTGAGCAACCGGTATGTATACCTTGCCCATGATGATGGCTGGTTTAACCGCACATATTACCGTGATCTGAACGATTTTTACCGGATGCTTGGGGAAGTGATCCCCGGGAAAATGGGACAGATGAAGGTAGAAAAAACGCTCCTTGGCATTAAAAAGAAAAAGACGTACCCTCCAATCACCAGAGATGTCCTGCTTTCATTAAAGCCCCTTATGAAAGAAGGAGCGGTCCTTTCCATTAAGGATATTGAACAGAATCGGGTCAGGATCGAGATTCCAATTTGGATTATTGGCGATTTTGCGAATATGGATGATATGTATGATGAGTATGAAGCCATAGTGAAAGAGCCATGTGAGGCGAAGATTGTGTTCGATAAGAAGACAAGGGAATGGAAAATATACTCGCGTTAGAATTCTGAACTTTTTTACAACATTCAGCAATTTTCTATTACTTTTTCTGCGGGATGGTGTATAATCGGAAATAGAAAATTTTATATCCGCAATAGAACTGGTGTCTTTTCAAAAGGGCTTTAAAGCAAGCTCTTTGAAGACTTAATAGGGAAGCTGGTGAAATTCCAGCGCGGTCCCGCCACTGTAAATGGTAGCTGTCTGCAAATCCACTGTACACACAAGTATGGGAAGGAGCAGAACGCATGGACCATGAGCCAGGAGACCTGCCTGATTCTTAAGCACCCATAAACCTACGAGGATAGGGAGGTGTTTGGTCCGGCCATCTATTCTGCATTTTTTGTAAATGACCATACCAACATCTCCTTGCCGTTCGAGGGGATGTTTTTTTATTTTAAACGGTGGTGACAGGCACCACCCGAATTTTGTCGAAAGTAATGGAGGATTGCTGAGTATGAAGAAGTTTTATGCATTTTTATTAACTATGCTGCTTGCTGCAGGAGTGCTTGCAGGCTGCGGCGAGAGTGCTGAACAGCCAAAAGAAGAGAAAAAGGTTGAGGAAGGGCAGAATGCTGCTTTTCCTGTAACGATAAAAGACGCGCTGGATAATGAAGTGGTCATTGAAACCAAGCCTGAAAGAATCGTTTCCGTGATTCCAAGCAACACCGAAATAGCATTCGAATTGGGGCTTGGAGAAGAAGTCGTCGGGGTTTCCGATTTTGATAACTATCCGCAAGAAGCCGCAGAAAAGGAAAAGATTGGCGGCTTGGAATTTAATGTAGAAAAGGTGATCTCTTTAAATCCCGACCTTGTCCTTGCCCACGCTTCAAGTGCACAAAGTTCGGAAGCAGGTCTTCAGCAATTAAAAGATGCGGGAGTGACCGTACTTGTTGTCAATGACGCGAAGAGCTTTGATCAGGTATTTGAATCCATTGAAATGGTTGGGACTGCAGCGGGAGCGAAAGAAAAAGCAGAACAGCTCGTTTCAGACATGAAGAGCCAGCTTGAGGAAATCAAAACAAAAGCTAAGGGGATAAAAGAAGAGGACCGCAAATCGGTAATGGTTGAAGTTTCGCCTGCTCCGGAAATCTATGCAGCAGGCACTGAGACATTTATGGACGAAATGCTAAGTGCCATCAGCGCAGAAAATATCATCACGGAAGAAGGATGGCCGAAGATGGATCCGGAAGCGATTATCGAACGGAATCCGGATGTTATCATCACAACACATGGCTATTACACTGAAGATGCTGTCGGCAATGTCTTAAGCCGGGATGGCTGGCAGGATATTACCGCAGTGAAAAATAAGCAGGTTAACGATGTTGATTCCGATATGGTAACCCGCTCTGGCCCTCGTATTATTGAAGGAGTCGAGGAACTTGCAAAAGCAGTATATCCGGACGTATTTAAATAATAAATTACTTGCTTATGTAACAGCAGCAGCATGTCTGTTTTGTGCCATGCTCATGGGGATTTCAATCGGAACAGTGTCCATTCATCCCATGACGATCATCAGAGTAATAAGCGCTGAGATTTTTCCTTTTATTTCATTGGGAAACACGGATGCTATGCATGCAAATATCATTATGAACATACGCCTGCCGCGCGTTTTGCTGGCTGGTTTGGTAGGGGCGTCTCTTGCAATCGCGGGAGCCGCCTTTCAAGGTTTATTAAGAAACCCGCTGGCAGATCCATATACCATTGGAGTTTCTTCCGGGGCTTCACTCGGTGCAGTTTTAACCTTGTTCTTTGGCTTATCCATTCCCTTTGCAGGAATGTTTACACTGCCTTTATTCAGCATCTTATTTTCCTTTTTAACCATTTTTGCCGTTCTGCTATTTGCGAGAAATATTGAAAGATCCATGAAAGTGGAAACGATTATTTTAACGGGCATTATCTTCAGTTCTTTTCTTGGCGCTCTAATTTCTCTGATGATTGCCCTGACTGGAGAGGAACTTAGACAGATTATTGGCTGGCTTCTTGGCAGTGTATCCATGAGAGGCTGGGCGTATATTAACATTATCCTTCCATTTTTTATAATAGGTGCCATCCTTCTGTTAGTGAACAGTAAAGAGCTGAATGCTATGAGCTTCGGAGAAGAAAAGGCCCAGCATATCGGGGTGGACGTTCAGAAGAGAAAAATGATGGTCCTGGTAGCTGGCTCTATCTTAACGGGTGCAGCTGTAGCTGTGTCTGGAACGATAGGATTTGTCGGGCTTGTGATCCCGCATCTGACCAGGATGTTATGGGGGCCGGATCATAGGCACCTATTGCCGCTATCGATACTTATGGGTTCAGGTTTTCTCATTATTGCCGATCTGGTTTCACGGACGATCATTGCCCCTGCCGAGCTTCCAATCGGTGTGATTACAGCTTTAATCGGTGCACCTGCTTTTGGGGTTATTTTAATGAAAAGAAAGAATAAACTTTAAGCGCATAAAGGCGCTTGCACTTTTCTGTTCAGAAAGAAGTGATTAATCATGCTAAGAGTCCAGCAAGTCACTGGCGGGTATGCCGGTGCGCCGGTTGTAAAAAATATCAGCTTTGAAGTGGAAAAAGGGGAGCTTTTCGGGATACTGGGGCCGAATGGAAGCGGGAAGACGACTTTACTGAAGATGCTGAGCGGCATTTTGCCCCATACATCAGGTGATATTGTGATCAAAGGTAAGAACCTTTCAGAATATACACCGAAAGAGCTGGCGAAAATCATTGCTGTTCTGCCCCAGCATTCCTCTCAGGCCTTTTCATATACTGTTAAGGAAACCGTTTCCCTTGGCCGGTATGCTCATCAAAAGGGCTGGTTCCAGAGCTGGTCCGGCAAAGATGAAGAAGCGGTCAATCGGGTCATGGAGCAGACGGGCATCTCCCAATTTCAGGATGATGATATTCAGCAATTATCCGGCGGTGAAAGACAAAGGGTGTTTTTAGCTCAGGCCCTTGCCCAGGAGCCGGAAATATTATTGCTGGATGAGCCGACGAACCATCTTGATTTATCCTATCAAAAAGAGCTGCTGGATCTCCTTTCTGTATGGTCAAAGGACTGCGGGCTGACGGTTATTTCTATCTTCCATGATTTAAATCTGGCCGGCCTGTACTGTGACCGTCTATTGCTGCTGGAGAATGGCGAAGTGAATATTAACCATGTTCCTAACGAAGTTTTAAAAGAAGGGCGGATACGCGAGGTTTACAGAACGAAGATCGAGAAGCTGCCGCATCCAAGAGTGGCGGCCCCTCAGATGGTGCTGGTGCCTGAGCGCTCGCAGGCAGAAAGCCAATTAGAGAAGCGAATTGATCAAGCCAGCCTGGAGGTAAAGGAAGACTTGCTGGTCCTGCGCTCGCCATTTCCGCTTAAAACCATGTCTTCAGGTGTAACCGGATCGGGGACTGGCTGGAATCGAATTTTTCTTAACCGGCATGTGAGCAAGAATTACGACTGCAGTGATCATCGGGCAGAGATGGCGGAATTTGTCCGGGAAATCGGCTTTGAACCCGGGGAAACTGTGGGGATGATGACCGCTGTATATATTGAGGATTACAGCAGTCAATTTTATGAAGAAGATACATTCTCTGTGTTTGTGGTCGTGACAGCTGGTGTCGGCAATGCGGTTGATGCTTCGAAAAGTGAAGAGCATTCTTATCATCTGACTCCAGGTACAATCAATACTTGGATTTTTGTTAATGGCCATCTGACAGAGGAAGCCTTTATCCAATCCATTATGACCGCAACCGAGGCCAAGACCAGAGCACTATATGATCAGGAGGTTATAGATGCCGTCACGGGGACGATAGCTACCGGAACATCAACTGACAGTATTTTGATTGCCGCCGCACAGCAGGGAGAAAACCTGGAGTATGCGGGTACCATTACACCGCTTGGCAAACTGATTGGCAAGGGTGTCTACGAATGTACCGTTGAGGCGATAAAAAAATCGCAAAGCAGGATAAAAAGATGATTTTATATCACCTGTTCGCGCTAACCTTTGCCTGGTTACTGGATAAGCTGATAGGGGATCCGCCAAACTGGCCGCATCCGGTCAGGTGGATGGGTGCCCTGATACATAAACTTGAACAAGCTCTGAATAAAGGCCGCTTTAGAAAATTAAAAGGGAGCCTCATGCTATTGATCGTACTGCTGGCAGCAGGCGGCATCACCCTTTTCATTACCCGGCTCTTCTATGAAATTCATCCGATCGCAGGCATCTTGGCAGAAGGAATTCTTATATTCACAGCCATTGCTCAAAAGAGTTTAAAAGAGGCAGCGCTGGAGGTATATGAGCCTCTGGCAAAAGGTGAAATGGAAGCAGCAAGAGTAAAGCTTTCTTACATTGTCGGCAGGGATACAGATCTGCTGGATGAACCAGGCATTGTCCGGGCTGCCGTGGAGACAGTGGCTGAAAACACCAGTGATGGCATTACTGCTCCATTATTTTGGGCCATGATCGGCGGTGCACCGCTGGCCCTTATCTACCGGGCTATTAATACATGTGATTCGATGGTTGGCCACATGAATGAACGATATATGGATTTTGGATGGGCTTCTGCCAAAGTGGATGATATCGCGAACTGGATCCCGAGCCGGCTGACATCACTTTGCATCATGCTCACGCAAAAGCCGGAGCATTCTCCATATGAGGAAGCATGGGCAATCCTTTTTAGAGATGCACCTAAGCATCCGAGCCCGAATAGCGGCTGGGGCGAAGCGGCTGTTGCAGCCCTTCTGGGGGTTCAGCTGGGAGGAATCAATTTTTATAAGGGTGTAATCTCAAACCGTGCCACGATGGGGAAGCTCCTGGTGCAGCTTGAAAAAGAACATATTATAAAAAGTATTTCGATCATGAACAAGACGGTTTTCTTATTCTTGCTTTTATTATGGACAGGAGGGATGTTCCTTGATTTGGCCTTCACACGGATCTAATCCGCAATATTTATATGAAGCGATGGATAAGCAAATGCCTGAGGAGCGGATTGATTTCAGTGCCAATATCAATCCCCTTGGCCCTCCCCGTGAATTAAAAGACAGGTGGGGAAGCCTATTCCAATATATTAGCGATTATCCGGATCCCCTTGCTTCTCTTTTAAAAAGCAAACTGGGGGCAACAGAGGGAATAAAAGAAACACAGATTCTGGTGGGAAATGGAGGCGCCGAGCTAATCACACTGATTGGCCGGATGATAGCCGGGAAAAGTGTGCTGATTATTCAGCCGGCTTTTTCGGAATATGAAGAGGCCTGCCGCGTTAATCATTGTACTGTCTCCTATCATCAGCTGGTGCCCGGCGACTGGGATCTTAATTTGGAAGCGCTATCTGAAAAGCTAAAAGCCGCTGATGTTGTTTTCTTCTGCAACCCAAATAACCCGACAGGTATTTATTACCCATCTGCCATTGTAGAGGAATTGATTAAGAAGTGTCATATCCATAGCTGCCTCCTTATTATGGATGAAGCTTTTTATGACTTTGCCTGCGACTATCAATCTATCGTTCCTTTCATGGGAAAGGCTTCAAATGTTGTGGTGCTGCGCTCCATGACAAAGATGTTTTCGATACCAGGCCTGCGCCTTGGATACATGATGGCAAGTGAGGGGTTAATTGAAAGAGCAACTGCGCTGAAACCGCACTGGAGCGTGAATGCTCTTGCGTTAAAAGCAGGTGAATGGTGTCTGGACAGCAAAGAGCATGTCAGGCTGACAAAGAATTTGATCCGGCAGGAGAGGGCTAGGCTTGTTCAATTTTATCAGCAATTGGATTTTGAGGTTTCCCCTTCTTCAGTTAATTTCTATTTGTTAAGAGATCCAAGCATTGATGTGCAGCTGCCTCTTTTTCGATTTTTGCTTGAGAAAGGAATTATTCCGAGACATACAATGAATTTCCCTGGCCTGGAAGGGAAATGGCTGCGCTTTGCGATTAAAGGGCCGAAAGACAACGATGTGCTGATGGAGGCGATGCGGCAATGGCGGAAGGATCGCTGATTTTTATCTCCGGTGGAGTGCGGAGCGGAAAAAGCTCCTTTGCGGAGAGAACTGCTGCCATGCTGGCAATGAGAACGGAAGGGAAGCTTCATTATATTGCTGCAGGAAAAGCATACGATCCCGAGATGGAAGCACGGATTCAGAGGCACCAGGATGACCGGGATAAGAGCGGCTTGGACTGGACAACCTGGGAGAAGCCTTTTGCACTTGAAGAGATCTCGGGAAACTTTAACCATCAGGATATTATTCTATTCGATTGCTTGACCACTCTCTTGAATAATGAACTTTTTAGAGCGGAAGACCTTTGGAGGAATAGAGAATATCAGGAAAATCTGTCATCTGATATTCTCGTGGCCATCACTGAAATACGCAAAAATTGCAGGACCTTGATCGTTGTCAGCAACGAGGTCTTGAATGAGCCAATTTACAAAAATGAACTGGTGATTACATATTCAAAAATACTTGGGACGCTTCATAGGAATATAGTAGATATGGCTGATGAAGCCTATCTTGTTGAAGCAGGCATCCCCATACAAATGAAAGGAGAACCGGCATGAAAGGGATCATGATTCAGGGGACTTCATCCGACGCAGGTAAAAGCCTTATTGCTACGGCTCTTTGCCGCGCATTCTCCAATGAAGGTTTCCGCACGGCTCCTTTTAAATCCCAGAATATGTCCAATAATTCATACGTGACAAAGGATGGGAATGAAATTGGCAGGGCACAGGGCATTCAGGCTGAAGCGGCAAGAACGGAAGCTGCTGTCTGGATGAATCCCATCCTCCTTAAGCCTCAATCCGCTCAGAGTGCTGAGGTCATTCTCCTTGGAAAAGCAGTCAACTCCCTATCGGGAAGAAGCTATCGGGAATCCTTTTATGAAAAAGGGCTTGAAACCATCAAAGAGGCACTGAGTCTGCTTGCTGCTCAATACGAGCTGCTTGTCATAGAAGGAGCTGGCAGCCCTGTTGAAATTAATTTAAAAGATAAAGAGCTAGTGAATATGAAGGTCGCCGAAATGGCGGATGTGCCAGTCATCCTGGTTGCCGATATTGACAGGGGCGGTGTCTTTGCCAGTATTTGTGGAACTCTGGAGCTTTTCACCAAGCAGGAAAGACAGCGGGTTGCAGGCATTATCATTAATAAATTCCGCGGAGATATCACACTGTTTGAGGATGGCATCCGCTGGATCGAAGAAAAGACGGGCGTCCCTGTCCTTGGCGTTCTGCCTTACTTGGAAGACCATATGATCGATGCAGAGGATTCCTTATCCATTCAGGCTGCTGTTCCAAGAGCTGGTGAGGGTATTCTGGATATTGCAGTGCTGCGGCCGCCATTTATTTCAAACTTCAGTGACATCGATCCGTTTTACTATGAAGATGACGTGTACATTAGGTGGGTAAGACATCTATCGGAGGCTGGCTCACCTGATGCGGTGATCATTCCCGGCACAAAGAGCACGATTCGAGACTTGCGCTATTTCAAGGAAAAAGGTCTGGCGGACTGGATTGTGCGCTATGCTGCCGATGGAGGTTCAATTGCCGGCATTTGTGGAGGATACCAGATGCTCGGCAGGAGATTAATCGATATGGCAGGTTCTGATACCGGAATTCCTTATGAAAAGGAAAAAGGCTTAAATTTGATACCGGCAGACACCATTTTTCATAAACGCAAGAAGACCGTGCAAGTGAAGGGAAGTCTGCATTCAAGCACGAAGCTTCCCGTAAAAGAGATCTTGGATGGATATGAAATCCATTTAGGTGAAACAGTTCTTGAAAATGATTTTGATGGCAATCGCCTTCTGCTGCTTCAAAATGGCGAAGAAGATGGATTTTATGGGAATGATGGCCGTCTGGTAGGGACTTATATGCACCACATCTTCCATAATGATGAATGGAGGGGTGCGTGGCTTAATTCCCTGCGCAAACAAAAAGGCATTCCAAGTAAGGAGCCTGTCCGAATAAAATCCCTGAAGGATAGGAAATACAGCGAACTGGCAGAAAATATGATGCAGCATCTTGATTGGGAAAAATTAAAGGAAATTGTCTTTAGCTGGAGAAAACAAAATGAAATGGCTTAAAGGATTATTGATCAATCTTCAATTTTTCACAAGCATTCCCATTCCGATATCCCTGCCTATGGATAAGCCTCATCTGGAGAAGGCAATCAGAACCTTCCCTATAGCCGGCCTCATCCAGGGTGGGATATATGCATTTATACTCTATGCTTTTCTTGAATGGACTCCTTTTTCTCTATTGGCAGCGGCCTTTGCCGTCTGGCTGACCGGCATTTTGCTGACCGGCGGGATCCATCTCGATGGATGGATGGATGCGAGCGATGCGTTCTTCTCCTATCGCGATCAGGAGAGGCGGCTTGAAATCATGAGTGATCCCCGGGTGGGAGCGTTCGGGGTGCTGTCTGTTATTGTCCTGCTGGGTGCCCGATTTCTATTTATCTATGAAATTGTGCTTTTATCAAATCCAACTTCCTATTTTTTAATAGCCATGATTCCATTTTTAAGCAAGATGGTAATGGGAACATTGCTGATAAAAGTTAAGGGGGCCAAAAAAGAGGGGCTGGGCTCATTATTTCAGCAGGCTGCTGTTAAAACCACCCTGTCTATTTACCCTGTCTTCATTCTGGCCGCATCGGCAGCTGCCTGGCTGGCTGGTTACCCGGCTATTGTTGGATTTCTTTTCATGGTTCTTTTTTCAATATTGTTTTTCGTATTATTATCAAGAAAAGTCATTGCCTGGTTTGGCGGAATGACAGGGGATGTCCTTGGGGCCAGTGTGGAAGGGACGGAGGTGCTTTTATGGATGATACTGTGGCTGTTGCATTATTTCGTCATGGGCTGACAGAAGCCAATAAGTCCCATGCTTATCTGGGCTGGACAGATTCTCCTCTGTGTCCGGAACATAAGAATAAGCTTGCCCCGGCCCCTCAAGGCTACAGAAGAATTTTTGCAAGTGATTTAGGCAGATGCATGAAGACGGCTGCTATTCTTTTCCCGGATCATTCTATTGAACCTTGTCCCGAATGGAGAGAAATGCATTTTGGCGAGTGGGAAGGCAGGACATATCAAGAACTGAAAGATAACCCGGCTTATCAAAAATGGCTGGAAGACCCTTTCTCAGGTGTGCTGCCTGGAGGGGAATCCTTTGCAGCATTCACAGCAAGAGTGGATAAAGGATGGCAGAATTTAACCGATCAATTGCTTCAGGGAAATAACAGTGATGCTGCTGTTATTACACATGGCGGAGTCATAAGGTACCTTCTTGGAAAGTATGCACCGGAGCAAAAAGGATTCTGGGAATGGCATATTCCGTTTGGAAGCGGCTATGAGCTTAGATGGACACGGGAAGCGTTTAGGAGGGGAGAACGATGCACTTCATTACAGGAGGCAGGTTTAACGGGAAGTCCGAATGGGTGAAGAATTTTTATCAATTGGCAGACACTCCTCATAAATGGATTTCAGCTTATCATGGTGAGTCGGCCGGCGATCTTGATCGAAACCTGATTGTCTTTGAGGGAATTGAGCTAATGATTCGGGAGTGGTCACAAGCACTGGAGTTTGAAGAGATTCGGGAAAAGTGGCAGGAGATGCTGGAAAAGTGGCTCCAATGGGAAAATGCAGATGTTAACCGGAAAGTTGTTTTAATCGGATCTGATATTTCTAAAGGGATTGTTCCGATGGAAGCGCTTGACCGAAAGTGGCGGGATGCGTCCGGGTGGGCCTTTCAGGATGCCGCTGCTGCTGCAGATAGAGTCGATTTGATTTGGTATGGCATCAATCAAAAAATAAAATGAAATGGGGAATTGCTGATGAAACTTTATACACGAACTGGCGATGAGGGAAAAACAAGTATTATCGGAGGCAGAGTGGAGAAGGATGATGTAAGGGTTGAAGCATACGGAACAGTGGATGAAGTCAACTGTTTTGTCGGGCAGGCCATGACACAGCTGGATCCGGCCATTTTTCAGGATGTCCTGGAGGATCTGGAGAAGATTCAGCATGAGCTTTTTGACTGCGGCGGCGACCTTGCGAATGTTACGAAAAAGCGGGAGCTTAAATTGACGAAGGATTCTGTTGATTATTTGGAGACTAAGATTGATAGATTGATCGAAGAAGCGCCAAAGCTGGAAAGGTTTATTCTGCCTGGGGGAGCACCTGCATCTGCATCCATTCATATTGCCAGGACAGTAACCCGGAGAGCGGAGCGTCTTGTGGTCTCACTAAAAAAAGCGGATCCGGATACCTCTGCAGTGGCACTGAAATTCCTGAATCGCTTATCGGATTACTTCTTTGCCCTGGCAAGGGTGATTAATTTCCGTCTGAACCAGAAGGATGTGGAATATGTGCGCAGTGCGAATGTATTCCGTGAAGGAAAGCGCAAGGAGGATAAGTGATGAAAAGCATGAGATTGGGCATGGCCGCCATGCTGATTGCACTGACAGCAATCGGTGCGGCGATAAAAGTTCCTGCCGTTATCGGAAGCGTGGCACTGGATGCGTTTCCTGCCTTGCTCGCAGCCGTGCTGCTTGGCGGCTATGGCGGAGCGGCCGTTGCTGCCATCGGGCATCTGCTGTCAGCATTATTGGGAGGCTTACCGTTAGGGCCCCTTCATCTCCTGATTGCTGTTGAAATGGCATTTCTAGTCTTTGTTTTCAGCTCATTTTACCAGAGAGGCCGCCGCTTTCTTGCAGGGATTCTTTTTGTGCTCGGCAATGCCTTTGCAGCCCCGCTTCCATTTATCTTTTTAATGGGCCAGGCCTTTTACCTGGCGATTGTGCCTTCCCTTTTTATAGGTTCCGTGATTAATGCTGTTATTGCTTATATAGCGATTCCACGGCTTGTCAAGCTTGTGGGACCGGCTCTTTCCAAAGCGGGTGCTGAGCAGTGAGGGATGTCTTAAGCTTCCCTTTTAATTCTAAAGAAACCATTGTTGTAGCCAGTGATAATAGCGGAGGAATCGGCGAGAAAGAGCAGGATGCTGTCCAGGTTCCGTATGAGACCGTTTCGTACTATTCCTTCCGTGTAGCTGTCATGGAATGCATGTCTGCAGGTGCTCAGCCATTTGCAGCAGCCCTTCAAAATTTCTGCGGAGATGATGCCTGGGATCAGCTTATAGGGGGCATTAAAAAGGGGGCCGATGAATTAGGGCTTACGGAACTGCAAATCACCGGCAGTACAGAAAGCAACTTTAACCTGCTTCAATCTGCGGTAGGATTATCTGTACTTGGCAAAAGGCAGGGAGAGCTTCCTGCTGATAGGCTAATCTGTACAGAGGACACAAGGATAGCTGTTATCGGTTCTCCTTTGGTTGGCCAGGAGCTGATTGAGAGGGAGGAGGAGGCAGCACCCCTAAAGCTATTTAAAATAATTAACTCCATTGAAGATATTATGACCCTTCCTGTAGGTTCAAAAGGCGTTTTGACCGAGCTGAACGGGCTGTTTTCCAATAGAAGGTTCGAGATTGAAGACCTGGAATCAGAAGTGGACCTGGTAAAATCAGCAGGTCCATCCACTTGCTTTATAGCCGTATGTCCCGAAGAAAAGCTGGGAGAAATCATGAAGCTGGCAGGACGTTATTATCATATATTGAATAGAACATAATTGGACTTGAAGCTGGGTTATGTCATTTTATATGCGGAAAGCCTGGAAAGAACGAAGCATTTTTATGGTGAATTGCTGGGCCTGAAGCTGAGGAATGAATTTGGAACTTACATCGAGTATGATACAGGCAGCACCATTCTTTCCTTCAATACGAGAGAAGGCGGACGGGAAGTCACCGGGCTGCCGATACCGGATGGAGTGAGGAAGGAGCAGACATTCGAGCTTGGTTTTGTAACGGAAGAAGTGGAAGCTATTGTTGAAAAGCTCAAGACCTCAGGGGTGCCAGTCCTGCTCGAGCCTGTTGAAAAGCCCTGGGGACAGAAAGTGGCATATGTGGAAGATCCGGATGGGCATTATATTGAGATTTGTTCACCTATCGGTTAAAAGTGACTCTGTTTCAGGGTCATTTTTTTGTTGGATGCATAGTAATCGTGAGATTTCAAAAGAAAAACTAAGATTATAAGGGTTATTTGCGCTTACATGCGGGCTTGTAAATATAAGTAAATGTGTTATGATTTTATATGTTTTTGTCGGCCCGACTTTGATGAGAGTTCAAAGTCATTACTATAAATCTATTAATAAAGAGGTGTTTATTTGAAAGTTTTATCAAAAAAAGAACAATGGTTTGGCAATGTGAAGGGAGACATCCTTGCTGGAATCGTAGTGGCATTGGCGCTGATTCCTGAGGCGATTGCTTTCTCCATTATTGCGGGTGTCGATCCGATGATTGGATTGTATGCTTCGTTCTGTATAGCTGTGACTATTGCTATAGTGGGCGGAAGGCCTGGAATGATTTCTGCGGCAACCGGTGCGATGGCGTTATTGATGGTTACTTTAGTAGCTGATCACGGGCTGCAGTATTTATTTGCTGCGACTATTTTGACGGGAGTTCTGCAGATTTTATTCGGTGTGCTTAAGCTGGCCCGTTTTATGAAGTTCATTCCGCGTGCGGTAATGATTGGGTTTGTTAACGCACTGGCGATTTTAATTTTTATGGCTCAGCTGGAGCAATTTGTAGATGCTACTTGGGTGATGTATGCAATGGTTGCCGGTGCACTGGCGATTATTTATCTTTTCCCGAGATTTACGAAAGCAGCGCCATCTCCTCTGGTAGCGATTATTGTTATTACGATCATTGCCATCGTGACAAAGAGTGATGTACGCACAGTTGGCGATATGGGAACCATCACATCAGCTCTTCCGGCATTCTTTATACCGGATGTTCCATTGAACCTTGACACTCTGAAAATCATTTTCCCTTACTCTATTGCCCTAGCGATCGTAGGCTTGCTTGAATCTCTGCTGACTGCATCGATTGTGGATGACATGACCGATACGGCCAGTGATAAGAACATGGAAAGCCGCGGACAGGGAATTGCAAATATCGTGGCAGGTCTATTTGGCGGAATGGCAGGCTGTGCTATGATTGGACAGTCCGTCATTAATGTGAAATCCGGTGGAAGAGGCAGGCTGTCAACGATAGTAGCCGGCGTATTCCTGATGTTTCTGATTTTAGTATTAGGCAATATTGTCGTGCAAATACCGATGGCTGCCCTGGTTGGTGTTATGATCATGGTATCGATCGGAACATTTGACTGGTCATCCATTAAGAGCCTTGCTAAAACTCCTGTCACAGATTCGATTGTTATGATTGTAACGACTGTTACAACTGTTTTCACCCATGACCTATCCAAAGGAGTTTTTGCTGGTATCATCCTGAGTGCAATCTTCTTTGTGGCTAAAATTTCGAAAGTGCATGTTGCGTCACGAATTGAAGGAGATAAGAAAATATACGCTGTAACAGGCCAGGTTTTCTTTGCCTCTGTAGAGGAACTTGTAGCGGCATTCGACTTTAATGAGGAATTAAAAGAAGTAGAAATTGACTTTTCACAGGCGCATGTCTGGGATGACTCAGGTGTCGCTGCCATCGATAAGATTGTATTAAAGCTTCGGGACAATGGTGTGCTGGTCCGCCTATCAGGGTTAAACGCGCCAAGCTCGAACTTGATTGAGCGTTTGGCCGTTCACCGCAATCCTGGTGCGAAATTATCCGGCCATTAATAATATTGTAATAAATACCACAGTCAGCTCTGACTGTGGTATTTTCTTTATAAGAATATTTTAGGGGTGAGGCTCTGTGTTTAAAAAAATATTGATGGCTGCAGATGGATCTGATCATTCTATTCGGGCAGCCGCTAAAGCCATACAACTGGCTGAACAGAATCGTGATTCTGAAATAACTGTAGTGTATGCCGTTGATGGCCAGACCTCAAAGGAAGATATCCTTCACCATTTTGATAAGAGTATAGTGGATCAGGTGAGGAAAAAACGTTTAGAGCCAATAGAAAGCTTATTAAAAGAGAAGGGCATCTCATATGAAATAAAAATACTGCAGGGAGAGCCTGGACCAGCCATTGTGGAGTTTGCCAACAAAATGGATTTTGATGTTGCTGTAGTTGGCAGCCGGGGTCTGAATACTCTCCAGGAAATGGTGCTGGGCAGTGTTAGCCATAAAATAGCTAAGCGTGTGAAAGCGCCTGTTTTGATTGTTAAGTAAAGTCCAGAAATATATATTTTACCTTTCCAGTTACGGATGCCTCGCCAAGTGACCGTAAGCCTGCAAATCCCAGCAGGGAGTTTAGTAAAACCAAAAAAGATGCCCCAGCAGGGACATCTTTTTTTCAAATCAGCCGGCTTTCACTGCAGATTGAGGCTGAAGCTTCTTCTCTTTGCCGCTTGCCTTATCAGACAGCAGGGTCAATGCACCGTCACCAGTTACATTGCACGCTGTTCCGAAGCTGTCCTGGGCAAGGTATAGGGCAATCATTAGCGCAAGCATGGTTTCATTGAATCCGAGCATACTTTCAAGCAGACCCAATGCGGCCATGACAGCTCCTCCAGGAACACCTGGAGCCGCGATCATTGTGATTCCAAGCATTAAGATGAAAGGCAGGATTTCTGCAAATGATGTTGTTTGACCCTGCAGCATCATTACGGCAATCGCACAGCTCACAATGGTGATTGTGCTTCCGGAGAGATGAATCGTTGCCAGTAATGGAACAGAGAAATCCGCAACTTTTTCGCGCGCACCAAGCTTTTTAACCTGTTTAAGCGTAACAGGAATCGTGGAGGCGGATGACTGGGTTCCAAGCGCCGTAAAGTAAGCAGGCATCATATTTTTCATGAGTCTGAGCGGATTGGCTTTCATCAGGCTGCCTGCCGCTGAATATTGGAGCAGTAAAAATAAAAGATGAAGAGCAATAATCATGACAAAGACTTTTGCAAATACAGAAATAATGGCGCCAACCTGTCCGCCTTGCGTCATATTGGCAAAAATCCCGAAAATATGGACAGGAAGCAATGGGATGATGACCTTTTCAATCAGTTTTTCAATAATATCCCGGAAATCATTCATCGCATTTTGCAGAGTGTCTCCTTTGATTGCAGCCAATCCAAGACCTAAAGTGAATGAAATCAGCAGTGCCGTCATGACACCCATTACCGGAGGCATGTCCACCTGGAAAAAGGGGGCAAGCAAAGCATCCTCAGGATTCTCAAACTCTTTGAAGCTTTGGTTTTTTAATAGAATAGGATATAACACCGTCGCAGAAAAATAGGCGATTAAACCGGCAGTGATTGTAGAAGCATAGGCAAAACCGGTTGTAATCCCAAGCAGTTTCCCTGCGCCTTTTCCCATGCTGCCGATTCCTGGTGCGATGAATCCGATAATAATTAACGGAATCGCGAAACCAAGAAAGTTTCCGAACAGTCCATTAAAAGTAGCAAATACCTGGATAAGCCATTGGGGAGAAAAAGAACCTATTAAAATACCTAATGCAATAGCTGCAATAATTCTGGGAAGCAAACCGAACTTCATTATTTTTGTCCTCCTAAAAAATACAATTGTTTTTGTTAGGAGGATTATATCCTGTTTTGCTGTAAAAGTTAATAGATAAAACTTTTGTTTTAATAATAAAAAAACTCTGATTATTACTTGAGGATTAAGGGTTTTGCTCTAAGGTAGGCAGGTAAACGTTTTCCTGAAATAATTATTGCCAGAAAAGGAAATTATTTTGTTCGAGTTTCCTTTTTAAGCGCTCTGTCATACTTATAGATATATGGGCGCGGGTGCAGAAAAAAATTCCTGAAGAATTGAACATGTAATCACTCCCTTTCTTAAATGTGAAAGTGTTACAATATAGAGTAGCTTGAATGAACATATAAATCAGCTTAAGAAAAATAAAATGGCATGAGAAGCCAGTTAGTCCATGATTGAATATTGGAGGTTCTTTTTATGAAAACAAAGGTTGGCCTATTATACGGCGGAAAATCTGCAGAGCATAAAGTATCTATGCAGACTGCAATGGCTGTCATTAAAGCATTGGATTTAGAGAAATTTGAAATTCATCCTATTTATATATCAGAAGAAGGCCGATGGGTGAAGGGACCTCAATTGCAAGGTCCTGTTTCCAATGTAAAGGAGCTGGAATTCTCCCAGGGGGAAGCACTTCCTCCAACAGCATTGGCACCGACCCTTTTCCAGGATGCTCAGGAGAAAGGCCCATTTGATGTAATCTTCCCGCTGCTTCACGGTCCAAACGGGGAAGACGGCACAGTTCAGGGACTGCTGGAGCTCTTAAACTTGCCATATGTGGGTAATGGAGTATTGGCTTCATCTGCGGGCATGGATAAGGTCATCATGAAGAATATATTTGCACAGGCAGGTCTGCCGCAGGTGAAGTATGTCTGGTTTATCCGCAGTGAGTGGGAAAATGAAACAGAGGAAGCCTATGAAAAAGTGGAAAAAGAACTCGGCTATCCGTGTTTCGTAAAACCGGCCAACCTGGGTTCGAGTGTAGGGATCAGCAAGTGCATGAACCGCTCAGAGCTTGAGGGAGCATTTAAAGAAGCTTTCAAATTTGACCGTAAAATAATTATCGAAGAAGGCGTCACTGCCAGAGAAATTGAAGCTGGCGTGCTGGGCAATGATGATCCGGAATGCTCTGTCGCCGGTGAAATTGTGCCGAAGGTTGAATTTTATGACTATAAAGCAAAATATGAGGATGGAGACACAGCATTAATCATTCCTGCTGAAATTTCCGAAAGTGAGTACAGGGAACTGAGAGACATGGCCATAAAGGCATTTAAAGCCCTTGACTGCTCAGGTCTGGTCAGAGCGGATTTCTTTTTAACAAGAGAGGGTAAGCTATACATTAATGAAGTCAATACAATGCCAGGCTTTACACCTTTCAGCATGTTTCCGCTTCTGTGGAAGCATACGGGAGTAGAATATCCTCAGCTGATCGAAAGGCTAGTCAATCTGGCCATCGAACGCCATGCTGAGAAACAAAGCATTAAACACACAATGTAATAAGACATAATTGTTGAAGGAAACACGGCATCTTTGCCGTGTTCCTTTTGTTCATACATAACTGGCATTATGAGCTCATAATGCCGAAATAGGAGGCGCCATATGATAAAGAAAACACTTCAGGAAATTGAACAAATGATAAAGATTGAGAATGATGTTTCATCTTTTCACAATACATCCATACAGGGCGTCAGCATTGACTCCAGAAAAATCGGGCAGGGTAATTTGTTCGTCCCGTTCAAAGGGGAAAATTCGGACGGCCACCGATTTGTAGAAGATGCCATTGAAAAGGGGGCAGCCGCGGCCTTTTGGCAAAAGGATGTTCCCAATCCTCCACTGCATCTTCCCATCCTGATCGTCGAAGATACCCTGACGGCTCTTCAGGAATTGGCGAGAAGCTATCGTAATGAATTAAAGGTAAAGGTCGCAGGAATTACAGGAAGCAACGGCAAAACAACGACCAAGGATATGACCGCAAACCTTCTGTCACTAAAATATAAGGTTCAAAAAACGGAAGGCAACTATAACAATCATATCGGTCTGCCATTAACCATTCTTGCACTTGAGGAAGATACGGAAATCGCTGTACTGGAAATGGGAATGAGCGGAAGGGGAGAAATCGATTTTCTTACGAAGCTTACCCGTCCGGACGCCGTGATCATTACGAATATAGGCGAATCACATCTGCAGGATTTAGGTTCCAGAGAAGGGATTGCAGAAGCGAAGCTGGAGATCATAAATGGCCTTCAGGAAAATGGCCTGGTTATTTATTACGGTGATGAGCCGCTTCTTGATGAAAAGCTGAAAACCTGCAATGGTTCGGCTACATTAAGAACCTTTGGGAGAACCGGGAAAAACGATGTGTATCCGGTGGATATCAAGCAGAATGACAGCGGCAGCACATTTGGGATCAATGGATCCAGCGAGGAATTTTACCTGCCTGTGCTGGGCACTCATAATGTTCTCAATGCCCTGGCAGCGATGATTGCAGCATCCCATTTCGGCGTTCCGTACGAAAAGATGAACGAAGGCTTTGCAAGCTTAAAGCTGACGAATATGAGAATGGAGCTTCTCGAGGGGAAAATGGGTGAGAAAATCATTAATGATGCCTATAATGCCAGTCCGACATCTATGAATGCGGCCATTGAACTGGTCGCCAATCTGCCTGACTATAAAAAGAAAGTTCTCGTTCTTGGCGATATGCTGGAGCTTGGTCCGCAGGAGGAGGATTTCCATTACTCCATTGGAAAATCTGTGGATGCAAAAAAGGTTGATTACGTGTTTACTTTCGGCAAGCTTGGCGAGTTTATCGCCAAGGGGGCGAAGGAAGTCCTGCCTCATGAACGGGTGGCAGCCTTTACTGACAAAAAGAATCTCATTCAAGAACTGAAGAAACATGTCGACCAGGAAACCATTGTGCTGGTCAAGGCATCCCGTGGCATGAAACTTGAAGAAGTTGTATCAGCTCTTCAATAGTATTTCTTAGATACCCTTTAGCTTTAACAGAAGGGGTGCAGGACTGATACAGCATGAAGATTTTCAGCAATATCATTTTGAATAACAAATAAATGTATATATCTGTTATTATAGGAAATAAGACCCTGTTTCACATGAAACAGGGGTTTAAATTATTTTTAGATAGTTCCTTCGTTGTAATTTTTATCTTCCAACAGGTTTGATTAGTATGGCAAAAAGGAAAAAGTGTAAAATAGAATGTACCTTAAATTTTTTAAAAATGGCGGTGACTTGTGAATGATTGGCTGCATGTGCATACATGGTTTTACAGGAGCTCCATTTGAAGTAGAACCTTTGGCTGAGTATTTAAAGGAGCATACAGACTGGGAGATTTCCGTGCCGACATTACCGGGTCATGGTGATGAGCTGAAGCTGAAAGGAATAGCCTACAACAAGTGGATTGAGCATGCAGAGGAAGAGCTGAAGAGGCTGATTAGCCGCTGTGAGAAAGTATATGTCATCGGCTTTTCAATGGGCGGTCTGATCGCAAGCTATTTAACGGTTCATTACCCTGTAGATAAATTGGTTCTGCTCAGTGCTGCTGCCTATTACGTAAACCCAAAGCAGCTATTCTTCGATATTAAAGAGATGGTAGGAGATGCTTTCAGGGGGAACCTGGCTGACAATGAAATGTTCGTCAGATATAAGCGGAAAATCAGTGCGACACCGATTACGGCAACACTTCAATTCCGCAGGCTTGTGGCTTCTATCAGGCCTATTTTAAATCAGATCACAGTGCCGACATTGATTGCGCAAGGTGAAAGTGATGGAGTTGTGCCTCCGAGAAGCGCCAGATATTTATATAATAATATTAGTTCATCGGCCAAAAAATTAATTTTTATAAAAGACTCAAAGCATCTTATCTGCCATTGCGGGGAAGGGGACCGCCTCTTTCGGGAGATCCTTGGCTTTCTGCAAAAAAAGCCTGAATGATAAGGTTTTCAGCCAGCCTTCACGTTTGCAATGCTTACTTGAAAATGGTAATATAAACACCAAAGTGCCAACAGGAACTTCTTTTGAGAACCCGGACATACTCCAGCAGGAGAATGTCTTTTTTCATTAAATACAGAAGTATTGCTGAACAAGCATACTTCAGTAAGGCCATAAATAGATGAGTGCTTAAAAGCACTTATCTTAAGAGACCTGATTGTCCGTGAACAATTTGGATAGAATTTACCCTCATCCTTTCCTCAAGCGGGTTTCATAGTGAGTGGGACTCTTCTTAACGAAACATAACCGCACTTTTTATAAAAATGAGAAGTTACAGCATCTAGATGCCGGGTACACCGGTAAAAAGGCTCCTTACAGGGTGCCATAACATTTCTTATAATCGTCCGGAAGAGTGACTCATAGGCCAATTTTTCAGGAGAACTCCTGCCTGCAGGTTTGCAGGGACAAAATTTTTCTATGATTAGAAGGAGAATGAATACATTGACAAAGTTTCAAGACTTGGGCATCAGCCCGGAGACAATGAAATCACTGAAACGAATGGGATTTGAAGAAGCGACTCCTATTCAGACCCAGACCATTCCGTTAAGTTTGGAGAATAAAGACCTCATCGGGCAGGCGCAGACAGGAACAGGAAAAACGGCTGCATTCGGAATCCCGATGATCGATAAAATCGACAACACGAAAGATTTCATTCAGGGAATTGTTATTGCCCCAACACGTGAGCTGGCGATTCAAGTATCGGAAGAACTGTATAAAATCGGCTACGGAAAAAGAACAAAAGTCCTTTCCATTTATGGCGGCCAGGATATTAACCGCCAAATCCGTGCTTTAAAGAACAAACCGCATATCATCGTTGGAACGCCGGGACGTATTCTGGACCACATCAACCGCAAAACCTTGCGTTTGGACCATGTCCATACGGCCATCCTTGACGAAGCGGATGAAATGCTTAACATGGGATTCATTGACGATATTGAAGCGATTCTTGCACAAATTCCTGAAGAGCGCCAAACACTGCTCTTCTCTGCTACAATGCCTGCGCCAATCCGCAGAATGGCAGAACGCTTTATGAAGGACCCTCAGATTGTCCGCGTAAAAGCTAAGGAAATGACTGTTTCATCTATTGAACAATTCTATATTGAAGTGCATGAAAAGAATAAATTTGATGTGCTGACAAGACTTCTGGATATTCAATCACCGGAATTGGCAATCGTATTCGGACGTACCAAGCGCCGTGTTGATGAATTGGCTGAAGCCTTGAATCTTCGCGGATACATGGCTGAAGGAATCCATGGTGACTTAAGCCAGGCTAAACGGATTTCTGTTCTCAGGAAGTTCAAAGAGGGAAGCATCGACGTCCTTGTGGCAACAGATGTGGCAGCGCGCGGATTAGATATATCCGGCGTAACACATGTCTACAATTTTGACATCCCACAGGATCCTGAAAGCTATGTTCACCGCATCGGCCGGACCGGACGTGCTGGAAAAACGGGTGTTGCGATGACATTCATCAATCCGCGCGAGAAATCGTACTTGCATGTTGTGGAACGTACAACCAAGAAAAAAATGGAACGCATGGATGCTCCAACACTGGATGAGGCGCTTGAAGGCCAGCAAAAAGCTGTAATGGAAAAAATCATGCAAACCATCGAGGAAAACAATCTTGGAAGCTATAAAGAAGCGGCAGATGAGCTTCTGGCACAAAAGGACGCTTCAACAGTTGTTCAGGCCGTGCTGAAGATGCTGACAAAGGAACCGGATACTACGCCTGTTAAATTAACAGAGGAAAAGCCGCTGCCATCTAAGCGCGACAGAAAGCCAAATGACCGCAGCCGAGGAGGATACAATGGAAGAGGCAGACAGGGAGGCCAAAAAGGATCATACAAATCCCGCCAAGGCCACACTGGAAAACGCCCGAGCCATAATAACAACCGTTCAAACAGCAGCAGCTATAGATAAGAAATTTGGAGAGCAGAAATTCTGCTCTCTTTTTATCTAGTCTGCATGCATAGCAGTCCACACATGCAATTTCTCAGCGGCCGCCGTACATACTAAGGGGAAATGCTGAACGGGAGGAATCGACATGACGATAGTACGCCTTGGGTATGTTGCGATGAGTATGAATCTGAAAAACGCATCGCCATCGCAAACGATGACGTTCAAACAATTCTCAAGTCTTAAAGACCGGGAGGCGGCTATAGCAAGACTGGAGCGGATTGCCGTTTCAAATTTGGAGAATTGCCTGAGGCTGATCAAGCACAATGCAGCTCATGATATTCACTTTTTCCGCTTCAGTTCAAGGCTGATTCCCCTTGCAAATCATGAGGAACTTTCTGATTGGAAGTATATGCGTCCCCTTAGAGAAATTTTGTCCAGGATTGGCGACTTTCTGGATGAACATCCGATGCGAGTGGATTTTCACCCGGACCATTTTGTGCTCCTTAATACACCGAAAGTTGACACATTGAATATGTCCATCAAAACACTGGCAATGCATGAGGCCCTGCTGAAAGGCATGCGTCTGAATCCGGCTCACCGCTGTGTTCTGCATGTAGGCGGAGGATATGATGACAAAGAAAAAGCTCTGGAGCAATTTATCCATAATTGGGGCTTTACACCTTCCGGAATCCAGCAGATGATTATTCTTGAGAATGACGATACTACCTTTACTCTTGATGATACGCTCTATCTTTGTGAAAAGCTGGGGATTCCGCTTGTATTTGATTACCACCACCACCTTGCCAATTTCGGGAATGATGACTGGATAGGGCAATGGGAAAGGGCTGCGGCGACATGGGACCATTCCGAATTGCCTGTGAAAATGCATATTTCCAGTCCCAAATCAGACAAAGATTTCAGAGCGCATGCCGATTATATTGATGCTGATATGTTCATGGAGTTTCTGCAGAACATTAAGGGGTCAGTGCCTGAGATACACTGCATGATCGAAGCGAAAATGAAGGACAGCGCCCTGTTTAAGCTCGCTGAGGATTTAAAAAGGAACCCCAATCTGACTTTTATTGATTCATCCAGCTTTGAAATATAATCTGTACCCCCCAATTTTTTCATAAAAGGGAGACACTTCTTTTTTCTGTCATGTATACTTATAGAAGTGAATGAGCGGATTTTAAAATCTAATAATTTTATGGAATTGCGGGGGGTACTGCATGATTACAGAGCCGCATAAAAGGATCCCGGCAAGGGGGCTGCTTGCCTGGAGAATCTCAGGCACGCTCCACTCTGTTTTTCCTTTTGTGTTGTCAGGTGGCGCTATTGCTGCTGCCATCCTGTTTGATTGGCCTATTTGGGTAATTGGAGCTTCTTTAATGTTTTTCTCTGCCTATGCGTACCTGGTCATTATGACGTTCCCATCTTTAAGGTGGAAAAGATGGAGGTATGAGGTCCGGGAAAATGAAATAGAGCTTAAAAATGGGCTATTTGTGATAAAAAGGACGCTTGTTCCCATGATTCGGGTCCAGCATGTGGATACAAGGCAAGGGCCGATATTGCGTAAATATCGCCTGGCTACCGTCACCATTTCAACAGCTGCGACGATACATGAAATACCGGCATTGGATGTGGATGAAGCCGAGGAATTGCGCTTTTTCATTTCTCAGCTGGCAAGGGCTGCAGAAAATGATGTCTAATCCGAAGCGTCTGCACCCAATATCCGCGGCAGTCAATTTCCTGAAACACCTTAAGGAAATGCTGGTGCCTTTTCTTATTTTTGTCGTCTTTGGAAGCAGAGGAGGAAATGGGGAGATTGTTCAGCTTGTCCTGTCTATAGGGGTCATAATCGCGGTTTTTCTAATCGGGATCCTTACCTGGTGGAGATATACCTATAGACTGGAGGAAGGTGAACTTCGAATCGAGTATGGTGTTCTGGTAAGGAAAAAAAGATATATTCCGCTTGAAAGAATCCAAAGTCTCGACTTGTCGGAAGGCTTGCTGCAAAGACCCTTTGGACTAGTGAAAATGAAAGTGGAGACAGCAGGCTCAAGCGGTGCGGGTGAGGCAGAAGCTGTATTGACGGCTATTTCCAAGGAAGATGCAGATTTCATTCAGCAGGCATTTTCAGCTGCCAAAAATAACCCTTCAGAAATGGAAACAGCATTGCAGAACCGGGAAGTGATTTATAAAATTACTCCTGGAGAATTGTTCCTTCTGGCATCAACTTCAGGCGGGGCAGGTGTCGTCATTTCAGCTGTCTTTGCTTTTGTTTTTCAGTTTGAAGAAATCATTCCCTATGAAAAGGTGTTTGCCGGGCTCGAAGGGTTTATTGCCAATGGAATGATCTTTGTGAGTATCCTGGTATTCTTCGTTTTTCTAATGGCATGGCTGATCGCTCTTATTGGGAGCATGCTGAAATATGCAGGTTTTACATTAATAAAAAGTGACAAGGAATTGATTGTCACAAGAGGCTTGCTCGAAAAGCGGCAGATGACGATCCCGCTGAACCGCATTCAGGCTGTTCAGATCAGGGAAAACCTGCTTAGACAGCCATTTGGCCTGGCGACTGTCTATATTGAAAGTGCGGGAGGTTCCATTGAAGACAATGAAAGTGCCCGCTTAATGATCCTGCCGATCGTGAAAAAAACAAGGATTGCCGGTTTGTTAAAGTCTCACTTGTCACAGTATGAATTGCAGCCGGGTTTCTTTAAAGCTCCGAAAAGAGCGCTCAACCGCTATTTATGGAGAGGGTTTCTGTGGATACTGCCTTTTGTGGCTGTGCCGCTCCTCTTTTTCAGGCCGTGGGGATACTTTTCTTTGGTGCTGCTGATCCTTGCGCTGGGATGGTCGTATCTCAAATACAGGGATGCAGCCTGGGATATCAGTTCACAGCAGCTTGCACTCAGATATCGGGGAGTTGTGAGGACTACTGTTTTTATGAGGAGAAGCCGCATTCAGTCCCTCTCCATGAAAGAAAGCTATTTTCAGAAAAAACGCAGTCTGGCTACCATAAAAGCTGCGGCTATGTCGGGTGCAGGCGGGACAGGCGGAACCGTCCGGGATCTCGACAGGCAGGAAGTATATGCTATTTATAAATGGTATTCTTATACCGGACTTAAATTAAAAGAAAAGCGTTCGTGAGCGCTTTTTTTATTTACCTATCTGCTTCGAGGACCATTATCTGGCTAAAAACCCCACTATGGCTAAAATAACGATGACTCCCCAAACGGCCAGCCTTGATGCAGGCACTCCTTTTAAAGAAGGCCTGATGCCGGAAAGTCTGCCTGACCGTATGATGCCTGATGAAGTTGAAGTCCGGCCCTTGGCCAGTGAAGCTGCACCAATCAGGAAGCCGGCAATCAGGCCGAATATATGTGCCGTCACATTGATGTTGGGCTGAAGGAAGGTCATGATTACCCCAATGATGGTGATGGTCAGGATGATTTGTGAGTTTTCCCTGGATAAAAGCTCTTTTCGAAAGATAAGGATTGCAGCAAAATAGCCGAACAAGCCAAAGATTGCACCGCTGGCCCCCGCGTGAATATACGTTAATGGCTCAAGGATGAGTGTAGCAATATTGGCGGCTAAACCTGCGGTAATATAAAGCAGAATGAATTTGGTTTTTCCGATGAGCCTCTCCAAAACAGGGCCGAATAGAGCGAGTGAAAAGCTGTTAAATAAAACATGGGAGAAACCGCTGTGCAATATGATTGGGCTGAGCAGCCGCCAGTATTCACCCTGTACAATATATAAATTAACACCAGCGAGCTTTTCAAAAACAAGTGAATTTGGGAATAGGGGAATGACGGTTAATAGATAGATGATAATATGGATACAAATGATAGCAGTAACAACAGGATAATAGCGGATAAATTCCTTTAAGCTTTCCGTTCTTGTAAACATGGCTCTCCTCCGTGCTTGAATTGTTTGAACGTGTATCTACATCATAGCCTGAAAAGCGGGTTTTCAGCATGCCATAACACTTATTCGGCAGGTAAAGTGTACATAATCCTGCTTCTACTGTATTCTTTATGCAGCAAATAATATAAATAGAAGGAAGATGAGAGATGATTTCCGGTATTGGGATTGACATTGCAGACCTAGAGCGGATACGAAAAATTCTTGCCAGGCAGGACCGGTTTCCTGATCGGATTTTGACCTCAAAAGAGCTGAAGAGCTATCAGCAATTGCCGGAAAAAAGGCGCGCAGAGTTTCTTGCAGGAAGATTTGCGGCGAAAGAAGCTTTTTCAAAGGCATTGGGAACCGGGATTGGCGAAGAACTTTCCTTTCGGGATATTGAAATTGAAAAAGATGAAAAAGGTAAGCCGTTTATTTCGAAGCCATTCAAAGATGGGGTTCACTTGTCGATTTCTCATAGCAGGGATTATGCTGTGGCTCAGGTGGTTATAGAAAAAGAATGACTTTATCGCAGTCTAACGGGCAGTAAGACCCCCACTTTATGCCGCGGGAAGATTTTCAAAAGCTTGTCATTCCTCCTAGCATATTCCTTAAGGTTGTCTCATATATTCTTAATGCGATAGGAGAGACAGGCCGGAAGTCCGGCCAATCTCACTGAAATGAGACAAAGGGGCTGAAGGAATGAAGAAAAATTGGTTCTTGCTGCTTGCCGGGCTTTTGGTTGTTCTTGCATTGTCTGCCTGTGGATCTAAAACACAGGAGGATGTTGTAAAGGATCTTGATAAAAAGCTCGAAGACGTTAAGGGATACAAGGCAGAGGCAAAAATGACTCTGCAGATGGGAACTGACCCGCAGACATATGAAATAGAAGTGTGGCATAAAGATCCGGACTTTTACCGGGTAAACCTGAAAAACGCCCAAAAGGAACAAAGCCAGATGATTCTCCGAAACAATGACGGTGTATTTGTCCTCACTCCTGCGCTGAACAAAAGCTTCCGCTTCCAGAGTGATTGGCCGCAGAACAGCAGCCAGGCTTATTTATATGAATCATTAGTCAAGGATATTATGGAGGATAAGGAAGCTAAGTTCTCCGCTACAAAAGATCATTATTTGTTTGAAACCAAAACACGCTATCAAAATAATCAGATGCTTCCTGTACAGGAAATCAAGCTCAAGAAGTCCGATTTATCCCCAGTCAGTGTGAAGGTTATGGATCCAGATAAAAATGCACTTGTAACAGTAGAATTTTCAAATGTAAAGTTCAATGCAAGCTTCGATAAGAAAGACTTTGACATGCAGAAGAACATGACAGGCGCTCAGCTCGAAGTGCCGGTCATGGCAGAGGTGGAGGATCAGGAATTCACAGTTAAATATCCGCAGATGGACATGGCAGATGTAAAGCTGGTTGATGAACAGGAAATGAAAACAGAAGACGGCAAGCGCGTTGTATTGACATATGATGGAGAAAAATCATTCACGCTTGTACAGGAAAAGGCTGCTGTCATGCCGACATCATCTGTCGTTACATCTGTTAAAGGCGAGCCGGTTGACCTTGGTTTCACCATTGGTGCACTTTCTGACAACACCATCTCCTGGACCTACCAGGGCGTGGATTATATGATTGCATCCAACGATCTATCACCTGAAGAAATGTCCGATATTGCCCGCTCCGTACAAGGTGAAATGGTGAAATAAATCACTGCCTAAAGCAGGTCCTATAGGGGGCCTGTTTTTTTTGTATTTGGGGTGGAAAGATGGATGGGTTCGGACACTGGGCTTGGGGTTTACGCATTCAGAGTCAGAAGAAGGCCAAAGTTCCGACACAGCACCCAGAATTTACGCATCATAGAGTCCAAAGAAAGCCCAGGCTCTCAAATCCAGCACCTCAGATATACGCTCTCTTATTCCAAAGTAAACCCAGGTTCAAAAAGATATCCATTTGACAAACCATCTGCCGAGTTTGATAATCGACATGTATAAAAGCAATGGCTAAAGGACGTGAGCAATCGATGAATGAACAGATAAAAATGTATCGGGACACTTGGGCAGAGATAAATCTGGACCATATTTCATATAATGTAGAGTCAATGAAAAGACATGTAAAAGAAGGGGCAAAAATCATTGCGGTTGTAAAGGCAAATGGGTATGGGCATGGAGATGCAGCTGTAGCGAAGGCTGCGCTGGAAGCCGGCGCATCCTCTCTTGCGGTTGCGACTCTGGATGAGGCAATGGCATTGAGGATGAAAAAAATTGAAGCGCCGATTTTAGTAATGGGAGCGAGCCGTCCGGAGCATGCAGGCGAGGCAGCAGCAAATAATATCGCCCTCACTGTTTTTCAGCAGGAATGGCTGTCACAAGCAACTGAATATGTAGAAGATGGAACCTTGAATATTCATTTAAAGCTTGATACCGGCATGGGCCGCCTGGGGATTCGCAGCCGGGATGAGCTTGCGGGAATTGAGAGCGTTATCAAAAAGGACAAGCGTTTTAAGCTTGAAGGGGTATTTACGCATTTCGCCACAGCGGATTCATTGGATAATGCTTACTTTGAAACGCAGCTGAGCAGGTTTGAAGAAATGACCGGCTGGCTGGAGGTATTGCCGAAGTACGTCCACACCAGTAATAGTGCAGCAGGCCTCAGATTTCCAAAAGCGCATTTGAATGCTGTAAGAATGGGGATCAGCATGTATGGACTGGCTCCATCCATGGAAATAAAGCCTGTACTTCCATTCGAGCTGAAAGAGGCTTTTTCTCTCCACACCGCTATTGTTCATGTGAAAAAGCTTCATAAAGGCGAGAAGGTCAGCTATGGTGCGACTTATGAGGCACAAGAAGATGAATGGATTGCAACTTTGCCGATTGGCTATGCGGATGGCTGGATCCGAAAGCTTCAGGGACAGGAGGTACTTGCTGAAGGATTGAGGGTTCCAATTGTTGGAAGAGTTTGTATGGATCAATGCATGATTAAGCTTCCCCATGAAATGCCTGTCGGTACAAAAGTAACCCTGATCGGCGAGCAGGGGAAAGAAAAGATAGCGGTTGACGAAATCGCCGAAAAGCTTGAAACCATCAACTATGAAGTTACATGTATGGTATCTTCCCGGGTTCCCCGCATATACAAAAGAGATGGTAAAATTATCGGGGGAATTAATTATTTGTTATAATTGAAAAAATTAATTGTTGTTAATTAACGCTTCCGCTTTTCTGAAATCATGCATAAAATACTATTTTTTTGGCCGATAATACAGAGGAATTAAAGAATCCCCTTTGCATTGGGCTTTATTAATGGTAATATTGAAAATGGTAGATATAAAAATGGTGTGTAGTGATGGTGGAGGTGTATGTTTGTGTCTGAGTCCAGCACAACAACAGAGATAATGGTAAAATTACCGCAGCATCTTTTAACCGAGTTAGACGGATTTGCTAAACAGGAAAACGTTAACCGGAGTGAATTCATTTATCAAGCAACCAAAATGTATTTGCGCGAACGCAAAAAGAGACAAATTCGCGAGTCCATGAGGCGAGGCTACATGGAGATGGCGAAAATAAATTTGACGATTGCATCTGAAGCATTTCAAGCGGAATACGAGGCAGAACACACAGTTGAACGTCTAGTTAGCGGAGGATAATCCTTTGATTGTCAAACGTGGTGACGTTTATTTTGCAGACCTATCCCCAGTTGTTGGTTCAGAACAAGGCGGCGTACGTCCAGTGCTTGTCATCCAAAACGACATCGGGAATCGGTTTAGTCCCACAGTAATTGTTGCAGCAATCACAGCTCAGATTCAAAAAGCAAAGCTGCCTACTCACGTTGAAATTGATGCGAAGCGTTATGGTTTTGAAAGGGATTCGGTCATCTTATTAGAACAGATTCGTACAATTGATAAACAACGCTTAACCGATAAAATAACCCATCTCGATGACGAAATGATGGAAAAAGTGGATGAAGCCGTGCAAATCAGCTTAGGCCTCATCGAATTTTAACAAACGCTCTTTTGAAGGGCGTTTTTTATTTTTTTACAGCGAAAAGGTTTAGTTTCTTTTCAATAGGGTAAAAAAGAAAGTCGTTTAATATATAAAATTGTCTTGTTTTGTAAATATACCCGTTTCCAGCTGGGAGTAACCTCCTATTCGATGGGAAATCAGTGCACTGGGAAAAGGGTTTTCATAAGAAATTGTCGAATTAACTTAATGATGGGAATTATTAATTGCAGACCATATAGGTATCATTTGACTGGCATTCATTGTTATCATTTAATTGGTATATACGATACAGGAAGATTTCTTTGCTTCTTTACAATAAAGGGGAATTGGAAGGCTAATAATAGATATATGATAAAATAGGGAGGAACAAATGAATTCGACAATATTGAATTTTATACAAAATAATAAAGATTCTATTTTTAATCATTGGCTTGAGGCTACTAAGGAAAATGCGGATGAAAGGGTTACAAAGGTAGTTTCTGATCAGGTATTTATCGGGACAAGCCGGGAATTCATTGACCTGATTATTTCAAATATAAAAAGTTCAAATGAGGAATTCACTTCGAAATTGAGTGATTTCTCTGAGAAAATTGTGCGATTGGGCTGGCCGCTCAGTTTTGTGACAAAAGGGCTTCAAACATTCGGGAAGATTGTGTTCGAGGGTATGCAGGAAGCCGGAATTGTCACCCAGGAAAACCAGATGAAAGTCATTTACGAATTCGATGGCTGGATGACTCCCATGGTTAATGAAGTGGTAAATATGTATTCGGCCACTTGGGAAAGAACTGTGTCCCTGCAAAAAATTGCCCTTCAGGAACTCTCTGCGCCGCTGATCCCTGTATTCGAAGGTATTACAGTCATGCCGCTTGTAGGTACAATTGATACCGAGCGTGCGAAGCAGATTATGGAGAACCTCTTAACTGGAGTGGTTAAACACCGTTCAGAAGTGGTCCTTATAGATATAACGGGTGTGCCGGTTGTTGATACGATGGTAGCCCATCATATCATACAGGCAGCAGATGCTGTAAGACTTGTCGGTGCGAAATGCATGCTCGTAGGCATACGCCCGGAGATTGCCCAGACCATTGTAAACCTGGGAATTGATTTAAATCAGTTTACCACAAAAAACACCTTGAAAAAGGGAGTAGAAGCGGCTCTTGAGTTAACCAGCCGCAAAATTGTGAATGTGGAGGGAGCGGAATGAGAGTGAGAATCCCAATTTTAAAGCTGAATGATTGCCTGTTAGTCTCCATCCAGTGGGAATTGGATGATCAGACTGCTCTGCAGTTTCAGGAGGATTTGCTCCATAAAATCCATGAGACGAGCGCAAATGGAGTCGTGATCGATTTAACATCCATTGACTTTATTGATTCATTCATCGCTAAAGTTCTAGGCGACGTAATAAATATGTCCAAACTGATGGGTGCAAAAGTAGTCATAACCGGGATACAGCCTGCCGTAGCAATTACGCTTATTGAGTTAGGTATTGGGTTAGATGATGTCCTTACTGCATTAGATCTAGAAAAAGGTTTGGAGAAATTACAACAGGAATTGGGGGAGTAACTGTATGGAAAACCAATCCTGCGTTAAAATCATAAACGAATGGGACATCGTTGCAGCCCGCCAGCTTGGGCGGAATGTTGCTAAAGAGCTTGGTTTTGGTACAGTTGACCAGGCTAGAATCACTACAGCCATTAGTGAGCTTGCCCGGAATATTTACTTATACGCCGGACAAGGTCAAATCTGTATTGAGAAAATATACGACGGCGGAAAAGCGGGATTGCGTATAGTTGCGGTAGACAGCGGCCCTGGAATCAATGATTTACGCCAAGTAATGGAAGATGGATACTCGACATCAGGGGGATTAGGAGCCGGCCTGCCAGGTGTGAAGCGGTTAATGGATGAGTTTTTAATTGACTCCAATCCCGGGACCGGAACAGATATAAAAGCAACTAAGTGGCTTCGTTAGGGGGAAGCGTTATGGATTTCCGAGAAATGATGGAATCAAAGTATCGGGATATTCTTGAGAATTATATTAAGGAACAATCTGAACAGGCCTTGTATCAGGGCCAAAAGTTCAGCAGGAAGTCGATCGAGCACAAAATCTCACCTGAAGAGATTATCAGCGTTCATAAAAGTCTGATGGGTGAACTTTATCCGGACTTGCCTGAATATGTTCACCATTCTTTTGATATCCTTCTGGAAGTCATGATAGGCTATGGTTTTGCCTATAGAGAACATCAGAGCTTAAAACATATTCAGCAGGAACTCAGGACAGAGATGGAAATAGCTGCGAACGTTCAGCAAACTTTGCTGGGGACGCAGGTTCCTTCTGTTGAGGGACTGGATATCGGCGCAATTAGTGTTCCTGCCAAACATATGAACGGTGATTATTTCCATTTTGTTCAGGATGAGAACAGCACAATCAGCATCGCCATTGCTGATGTGATCGGCAAAGGTCTTCCGGCAGCCCTTTGTATGTCCATGATTAAATATGCCATGGACAGTGTGCCTGAAAACCGCAATGACCCTAAAACGGTCCTTGAAAATCTTAATCGGGTAGTAGAACAGAATGTAGATTTAACGATGTTTATTACCATGTTTTATGGAATATATGATACAAACAGCAATATGTTTTCATATGGTTCTGCAGGACATGAGCCGGGACTGTTCTATAATTCCGTGACTGAGCAATTTACCGAACTGACTGCGAAAGGGCTGCTTCTCGGTATTGATAAAAAACGAAATACCGCCAGTACGAAAAAGGAGTAAATCCCGGAGATATGATCATATTAATGTCAGATGGGGTTACTGAATGCCGTACAGAAGAAGGGTTTATAGAAAAGGAATCATTGCTGGAATTAATCAAGAAATACATTCATTTAAATGCACAGGAAATAGTTAATAGCGTATATAAAGAACTTGAAAAACTTCAGCATTTTCAATTGCGGGATGATTTTACCTTAATTATTTTAAAAAGAAATGTTTAATGGGTTTTAAAAGCGGGTAACTAGTAAAAAGCAGTTGACATGTAAAGAGGTGGGTCAGTTATGAATATTACTATAGATGTAAAAGAAAATGATATGCTGATTGAAGCAATGATAAGCGGAGAAATTGATGCGTATACAGCACCTAAACTCCGCGAAGAGCTTTTTCCTTTAACAGAAAAGGAAGGCGTAGAAATGGTGGTTAACCTATCAGAAGTCTCTTATATGGATAGTACCGGCTTAGGCGTATTTGTTGGTGTGTTTAAAAATGTCCGTGCCAATAACGGAAAATTCCAGATCGTTGGCTTGTCGGACCGTTTAAAGAGACTTTTCGAAATTACAGGCCTGGCGGATATTATCGATATTAACAGCGGGATTGAAGGTGGAGTACAATGAACGAGCCATTTGATTATATAGAGGTGAAAATTCCGGCCAAGCCGGAGTTTGTTGGGGTAATCCACCTGACATTATCAGGGATTGCCAGCAGAATGGGATTTGCATATGAAGAAATTGAAGATCTTAAGATCGCTACAAGTGAAGCTTGCACCAATGCAGTTCAACACGCATACAAACAGAATGAGCAAGGGGAAGTAGTCATCGGGTTCGGTTTATATACTGACCGTCTTGAGGTAATGGTCGCTGACAGCGGAAAAAGCTTTGATTTCCAATCTGCCAGACAAGGCATTGGGCCATATGACCAGACAGATTCTGTGGAATTTCTGCGTGAAGGAGGCTTGGGTCTATACCTGATTGAAACATTGATGGATGAAGTAAGAATTCATCACAAAGAGGGTGTTACGGTCTTTATGACCAAATACCTAGAAGGAGAGCAGGTGGAGAGGGATGCAAAAACAATCTCAACCTAACCAAAAATCCAAAGAAGAAACAAATGCTTTAATCAAAGCCTACCAGCTTCACCAGGACGAAGATGCTCAAAATACCCTGGTTCTTCAATATCAGAATTTAGTTGAAGCTATTGCCCGCAAGTACTCAAAAGGGAGATCCTATCATGAGGATATTGTTCAGGTAGGCATTATCGGCTTATTGGGTGCCATCCGCCGCTATGATGAGTCTTTCGGAAAAACATTTGAGGCCTTTGCTGTTCCTACCATTATTGGGGAAATTAAGCGCTTCTTAAGGGATAAGACCTGGAGCGTTCATGTTCCGCGCCGCATAAAGGAATTGGGCCCGAAAATTAAAGCTACCGTTGAAGAGCTTACAACAGAGCTTCATAGGTCGCCAAGAGTAGACGAAATAGCCGATCTGCTAGGGGTTTCTGAAGAGGAAGTCCTGGAAGCGATGGAAATGGGTAAAAGCTATCAGGCTCTTTCTGTTGACCATTCAATCGAAGCTGATTCTGATGGCGGAACGGTCACCCTTTTGGATATCGTCGGAAATGTGGACGAGGGCTTTGAAAAAGTAAACCAAATGCTGGTGCTTGAAAAAGTCCTGCATGTTCTATCAGAGAGAGAGAAATTAATTATTCAATACACATATCTTGAGAATATGAGCCAAAAGGAAGCTGGAGATAAACTGGGGATTTCCCAGATGCATGTATCAAGACTTCAGCGCCGTGCGATCAAAAAGCTTCAGGAAGCAATCCACTCTGAAACAAATAACTCGGAGTGCCTTTCATGACCAAATTGGTTAGAGATAACATCGAAGTGATTGCACACCAGACAGCTAAAGAAGGCAAATCATTCTGCGGTGATGGCTATTATTTTACCGCAACGGATGAATACTTTGTATGTGTGCTGGCAGATGGCCTTGGAAGCGGGGAATACGCGTATGAGGCTTCTTCTGCTGTTGTTTCCGTTGTAGAGCAGCATCATGAGAAAGATGTAGATACGCTTATGAAGCTCTGCAACGAAATTCTTTTGCAAAAAAGAGGAGCAGCAGTCGCGCTGTTTAAAGTACACTTTGCTTCCAGGGAATTCGTATACAGCTGTGTAGGGAATATCCGGTTTTTCCTTTATTCATCTGCAGGAAAACTCACTTATCCCCTGCCTGTAACAGGATATCTGTCAGGAAGGCCGCAGGTGTTTCATACCCAGCGGTTTACGTATGAAGCGGAGTCTAAATTTTTGATATACTCAGATGGCTTTAATATCCATGGGGTTAAATCTTTGCTGAAAGCATTTCTCCCTATTGAACTTATCTCGGAAGATATAAAGAAGCAGTATCCATCTACTTCAGATGATGCTACTTCCATACTTGGAAGCTTACTCTAGACAGGGTAAGCTTTTTGTTTGTTCTTTTGATAAAATGAATATTGAGACTCTATGATGGAGGAATGAACTTGGAGAAAACATTGGATAGACAAGATCAAACACTAAATTTAATAGCTGGGGAACTATCGATAGCCATCAAACAAGTAAAAAACACTATCAGCTTACTGGAAGAAGGAAACACAGTCCCGTTTATTGCCCGGTACAGAAAAGAACAGACAGGCGCGCTGGATGAAGTTCAAATCCGCGATATCATGGAGCGCTGGCAATACATACAAAACCTTAATCAGCGTAAAGAAGAGGTAATCCGCTTAATTGAAGAACAAGGCAAATTGACCGAAGAGCTAAAAACCAAAATTAACAAAGCGGTGAAGCTGCAGGAAGTAGAAGACTTATACCGGCCATATAAGCAAAAGCGCCGGACAAAAGCAACTGCGGCAAAAGAAAAAGGGCTTGAGCCCTTTGCTGAGTGGCTTCTCACTTTTTCGCTAAATGAAACCCCTGCTGCAAAAGCCAAAGAATTCTTATCTGATGAAAAGGAAGTAACCACAACAGAAGAAGCAATTGCTGGCGCAAAAGATATTATCGCAGAGTGGGTATCAGACGAAGCGGAGAGCAGAAAATGGATCCGTATGGAAACAGCCAAAAAGGGGACTATTGAGTCCTTTGTGAGAAATAAAGAGAATGACGAAAAAGGCGTTTATGAAATGTATTACGAGTATGAGGAACCGGTGAGCAAGATTGTTCCACACCGTACACTTGCATTGAACCGCGGTGAAAAAGAGGAAGTATTAAAGATTAACATTAAGCCAAATACCGAATTTATTTTAAAGTACTTATATAAAAAGTGGGTAAAGGATGAACGTTCTCCTGCAGGCACGATTGTAAGGGAAGCCATTGATGATGGATACAAGCGTCTGATCATGCCATCAATTGAACGCGAAATACGTAATGAATTGACCGAAAAAGCAGAAGAACAGGCTATTATGATTTTTTCTGAGAATCTAAGAAAACTGCTGCTTCAGCCCCCGTTAAAAGGAAAGATCGTACTTGGGGTAGACCCTGCCTACAGAACAGGCTGCAAGCTGGCTGTTGTAGATGAAACTGGAAAAGTACTTGATATCGGAGTCATATATCCGCACCCGCCTGTTTCCAAAACGAATCAGGCACGGGAGAAGGTAATTCAAATTTTAAAAACCTATAAAGTAAAAATGGTTGCCATCGGAAATGGGACTGCTTCAAGGGAAACCGAACAGTTCATCGCAGATATATTAAAGGATATGAAAGAGGAAATTTTCTACCTGATTGTCAATGAAGCGGGGGCGAGCGTCTACTCTGCCTCGGATCTTGCCAGAGAGGAGTTTCCTGATTTTCAGGTGGAAGAAAGAAGTGCTGTATCAATCGCCCGGCGCCTCCAGGATCCTCTTGCAGAATTGGTTAAGATTGATCCAAAGTCAGTTGGGGTTGGTCAATATCAGCATGACGTATCCCAGAAAAAGCTGTCCGATTCCCTTTCCTTTGTTGTAGAGACAGCAGTTAACCAGGTAGGCGTAAATGTAAACACCGCTTCATCTTCATTGCTGCAGCATGTAGCCGGCCTGTCAAAAACAGTTGCCGTAAATATAATCAAAAAACGGGATGAGGAAGGGAAGTTCACGGACCGCAAGCATTTGAAAAAAATCCCCCGACTTGGTGCCAAAACCTATGAACAGGCAATAGGCTTCCTGCGGATTATCGATGGAAAAGAACCTCTGGACCGGACTGGAATCCACCCGGAAACATATGCAGAAGTAAATAAATTGCTGGCTAATCTTGGTTTTAAATCAAATGACCTTGGTTCACCATCGCTAAGAGAGGCACTTAAAGGCATAGATATCAGCCAGACAGCCCGGGAGCTTGACATTGGCGAGCTGACACTGAAAGATATCATAGACGCATTAATGAGACCGGAAAGGGATCCGCGTGATGAGCTGCCGAAGCCTCTTTTGAAAAAAGAAGTTCTAAAGCTTGAAGACCTGCAGGAAGGAATGGAACTGCAAGGGACAGTACGGAATGTTGTAGATTTCGGAGCCTTTGTCGATATTGGAGTCAAACAGGATGGCCTTGTTCATATTTCCAAACTCAGCCGCCAATTTGTCAAACACCCGCTGGACGTCGTTTCCGTTGGTGATGTGGTAACAGTCTGGGTTGACTCTGTCGATAAACACAAGGGAAGGGTCGCCTTAACAATGCTGGGACATTCTAATTAATAGAAATTAATAGCTTCAAAGCTCATTTCGAGTCATAAGCCAAATCACACCGGAAATCACTATTTCTAGCGTGATTTGGCTTATGCTTATGATGGATGAAATGATTGAGTTTCACGGACTAAGGATATTACGGCATATGTCATGGATGGTGCGGCTAGGTTTAGCTGAATTTACCTTCGTCTCTCCGGATTTTTTTATGAGCAGTGTTTTTTTCTATAGAAAAACCAGCACTGATTCAGCAGTTTGATCTGATAGCGGTCTTTTTCATAAAAAGCACGCTGGATTTGATTTTGAAACCATACAGGCATATGATTTACCTCCCGTTAATTGGAATCTGATAATGGCTCTCTCGTGCTGCAAGGAGTTCAGAGCTTTAAAAGGTATATATAATGTATGCTATAATAGGTTGTCATGTTTACGATATGAGAGGAAAAACATTGCGATGAATGACCAGGAGCTTCAGACACTTGTTGAAAAGATATCATTAGAAAGCTTCGGCAAGCCCTTTTGCCACCAGGCATATTTTAATTCACGACTAAAATCCACTGGCGGAAGATATATGCTGAATTCACATCATGTTGAAATAAACAAAAAGTATTATGAGCAGCTTGGCGCCGAAGAACTTGAGGGAATCATTAAGCACGAGCTATGTCATTATCATTTGCACTTAGAAGGAAAAGGATATAAACATCGTGATCAGGACTTCAGAATGCTAATGAAGAAAGTGGGAGCACCCCGATTTTGTTCAGCCTTGCCTGATCGTCCGAAAACAAACAGATCTGCTAAGATTCTTGTTTATATGTGCAAAGAATGCGGCCAAACTTTTCAGAGAAAAAGAAAAGTTGATACGAAGAAATATGTCTGCGGTAAATGCAAAGGAAAATTAGTATTCAAAAAAGAATTGACATTAGAATAGGTACGCTTTATATTTAATAATTGTCACAGGTCAAAACAGGATAAACGGCTAATAAATACTTGTAAAAACATGCTTGACTTTTATAGTCCGTGTCCCTATAATATGAAGAGTCGATAAGATATTAACAGTTTTATCGAACAAGTTTATTATTATTCCGCAGTAGCTCAGTGGTAGAGCATTCGGCTGTTAACCGAACGGTCGCAGGTTCGAATCCTGCCTGCGGAGCCATATTTGGGGAAGTACTCAAGTGGCTGAAGAGGCGCCCCTGCTAAGGGTGTAGGTCGCGTAAGCGGCGCGAGGGTTCAAATCCCTCCTTCTCCGCCAGAAAATTCAAACAACGGCCCGTTGGTCAAGCGGTTAAGACACCGCCCTTTCACGGCGGTAACACGGGTTCGAATCCCGTACGGGTCACTTTTTTTATTTCCGACGGTTTTGTGGATGGTCCCGTGGTGTAGCGGTTAACATGCCTGCCTGTCACGCAGGAGATCGCGGGTTCGATTCCCGTCGGGACCGCCATTTTATTATTGGGCTATAGCCAAGCGGTAAGGCACCGGACTTTGACTCCGTCACTCGCAGGTTCGAATCCTGCTAGCCCAGCCATTTTAATGAGCCATTAGCTCAGTCGGTAGAGCAGATTGCAGCATCTGTGAATCACTTCAACCGAATAGCAATCTGTGACAAAGCACAAAGTGCTTTGGAACATCTGACTCAGCAGTTTTAAATTTTAGGATCATTATTATT
>NZ_BCUY01000033.1 GCF_001591465.1 Cytobacillus firmus NBRC 15306 | reverse complement strand
AAATCGCAACAAAAATAACAGCTAAAATATCACTTAAAACAGCAAAAGAGGAAGCATATTTGCTTCCTCTTTGAAATTGGCTTTAATGTCCACCCCAAAAACCATACTCATACTTATTAAAATCCATTTTATGTTTCAAAAAACTTTGGAAAAATTCCATTTGTTCTTGTTTAATTTCAAAATAGCCTGTTACTGGATGTTCTGCGGATAATTTTAAAATTCTTCGGTACTCGTCTAGCGGAATGTCTATAAGTTCCTCTTCACCAACAACTCCTTTTGACTCATCGTTAATTTCATTCCAATTAATTAGCCTAGTTGTTTCTTCTTCGGAGAAAAAATAAGGAGACTGACATTGTTCTACAAACAGTCCATTATTTGTCGCAAATTCAATAGCAGATAGACAATTAACATTGGACCCAATAAACATATAGTAATCCCAACCAAAATGTACGAAGAAATTATCTTTACTATACAACTCACACCATAAAAAATTTCGTAAAATCATTTTGCAAATCAGGCGAATTTCATTTTTGTTTACTAACAAGTCTTCTTTAAGAACGAGTTTTTCAAATTCCTTTTCGTATAAAAGAGATGTCCTATCTTCTTCTGAAATGTTGCATTCTAACCCTAGAATTCTCAGTGAATTTATACCGCTTTCCTCAATGAATTTAATTGCGGAATTTATATAAGCTGCCTCAATTTGAAGATATTCATCCAAAGTGAATTCTTTCCCGTTAATGGTTTTCCCTATTTCAGAAGGACAAGTCCACTCCTCAATTAAAGTATAGTGCCCATTTTCATCCCTGAAATCAGGATTGTATTTTGTGACACGCCACTGATATTTTATTTGATTAACCAACCTACTCCTCCTCAATTCATCTTGTATAAATTATATCATTTATATTGAATTTTCTTATTTGTAATTCCTAGCTGTTGTGCAGGAGTAAGTTTTTCATCGTCAGGTGTTTTATACGGAAAACAAAAGTTGTAATAGGTTCTTAAAATGGTTAATGCATCTGAGCGTACTTTGGATTAAAGTTCGAATAAATATAGCTTTTTCCATCACCACGAGCGGTTGTCAGCGGTCTTTCAAGAATGGACAATCTTCTCCTTATCTGTTGGATAAAGAAATTAGTAGCGTTATCATTTACCTCCAAAATCATTGAAGCTACTTGGTCAGGTTCATATGATGAAAGGTCCGTGGTGCAATCAACACAGACTTCTTTATGAAACTGATATTCTGGCTCCCAATCTTTAATGGTTTCAATCCTTATTAGCCTTTCAATTTCAAGGGCTATGGACCAGTTGGAAAGAGGAACGGTGTGACAATCGAGTGTCATCCCACTAGTTGGATTGATAGGGTCGGGATTACATTTAATCTTCTTACTATTTGACCTGGTGCTTCCGACTAGCCTATAACGACTGGGTTTTCCCTTAACGTTTGAAAATTTTGTTTGAGTTAATCCGCATTGCATCCCCCGATTGTAATTACATCATTCATGGCTTAACTCCTTTTTCGGTTTTATTAACACGACTCTCTAACAATTAGTTTTGGCTCAAAACCGATAAACAAGCTTCTCTTCTGCGCCAGCTTTTTTCTGAATCTTGTTCAATAAGAGTTCTGCTGCTTTCTTGCCTATTTCAAAAGCCGGCTGTGCAACGATCGTTAATCCCGGTTCATAGAAGCTTGCAAAAGAGACATCGTCAATCCCTATAATGGCCAAGTCTTCCGGTACTTTTAAATTATTTTCTTTCACATATTTAAGGATCTTACGTTTAATCCAGAAGTAACAGGGCCAATGAGATATGTTTCAATCAAAAGAAATGGGAGCAAAGGTTTTTCCGATAACCACAAATAAAGAGTCCAAAATTGCTTCCATATGTGATGGGATACTCGTCATTCCGGCTGCCACAAAGTACCGCAGACCGGGTGAACCAGGCACTATTCAGCCGCTCGGCAATCAATTTGACCAATCAGTCCATCTTGTTCTCGATGCAATTATCATTGGAACATTGCAAACAGATAATCAGGATACAGCTTATGAAGAAATGACCAAGAGACATACCAATTTGGAATAGATGCAAGCGAAGGGAAGGTAAAACAAATTGCAAGCCGTGGATTTTATTAAAGCGCAAGTCATTGTTGCTGTTATACGTGAAGCAACTGCAGAGAATATAGTGCCCATCGCTAGTGCTCTGTATGACGGCGGAGTAAAAGTATTGGAAGTTACCGCTGAAACTCCCGGAGTCATGGCGATGATTGAAAAAGTAAGAGTGGAGCTTGGCGATAAAGTGCTGGTGGGGGCAGGAACAGTTTTAGGTCCTGAAACAGCCAGAGCCGCCATAATGGCAGGCAGCCAATTCATCGTTTCTCCTTCGCTTAACAATTAGAGCAACTGTCCAGCAATTTTTAAAGCTGGTGTATGAGACAGTTCCTGCCTTAATTACCCCAATTATTATCATCGGAGGAATTATATCAGGGTTCTTCACAGCAACTGAAGCTGCCGCTGTGGCGTCTCTTTATACGTTATTAATCAGCATGTTTTTCTATAAAACTTTAAAGCTGTCAGACATGCCCAAAATACTTATGGATACTTTAGCGTTAAGTTCTCTTTCTTTATTTGCCCTTGCTGCTGCAAGTGCGCTCGGAGAACTTATGAGTTATTATCAATTATCTACAATGGCTCAAGACTTTTTCGTTAATAATGTCTGGGCGAAATGGGTTTTCATCTTAATTATCATTGCATTCTTCCTATTTGTGGGGACATCATGGTAAAACGAGAAGTTTTAAACAGTGACGGTTCACTGATGGCTGTAAAAGTAGAACTAGCAGAAGGATTTACAGGTGATATTGACCAGCACCCTGAAGAACAGATTAGTTATATTGAAAAAGGAAAAGTGGAATTCGAAATAAGGGGAGTAAAAAGAATCCTTTCTAAAGGAGATATTCAATACATTCCATCTAATGTTGAGCATAAGGTAAAGGTGATAGAAGAATGTATTATCCTGGATATTTTTACTCCAATAAGAAAAGTTCACTCGAATTGGCAATCTAATATGTAATTTCTAAAAGAAGAGGGAACTCCTTTAACTGTTAGACCAGCATTAACTAACTCACCAAGCCTTTTTAAAAACCAATACACTGTAGATCCTGAACCTAATCCAATAATCATACCGTCTTTTACGAAGTCGGCCGCTTTTTCCCCGGCTGCTACATGCGACAGTCCAAAATTGCCATGTGCCAAGGTGGGAATATTGGTTCCAATACTCTAAACCCTGATGGGTCAGGTTCCTTTGAGTATGAACGAGCTTATTGAAAAATTTATCTTGAGCGGGTGACAAACAGATCCCTCCCTTCATTCTGCTGAAGGTTATTTTGCCCAGAAGGGTGTTTTTCATGCCCGTTCCCTTTCACTTTTTAAAGCTTTAAATAGACATATTCCCATTTGAAATATGATAAAATGATACAAATTACATGAATTTGTATTTTATTGAAAGAAGGATCGATGTGAAGAACATAAAAACATACATTCTCCTCACTTCCATCATGGCTTTGTGGGGATTGAATGTCAGCATAATTAAAATTCTTGTCAGTTATTTTCCTCCGGTTTCGATTACTTCTCTGCGAATATTAACTGCAGGCATAACGGTGTTTTTAATATTAGGCATAATGGGAAAAGTGAGGAAGCCGAGCTTAAGGGAAATCTCGTACATTGTTTTTGGCGGCCTTCTGAGTGTTGTCAGCCACCATCTTTTTCTGGCTATAGGCCTAACGGGGACAAGTGCGGTGAATGGAGGGCTTATATTAGGTGCGGGACCTCTCTTGACAGCCATACTGTCTTCCATTCTGCTGCGCCATAAGCCTACAGGCATTCAGGTGCTTGGGTTTCTGCTTGGCGGCGCAGGCGTGACTTTTATTGTTCTTTCAGGAAATAAAGGGATATCGAGCTTAACTCCGGGCGATTTCTTTGTGTTCCTGTCCATTATTTCACAGGCTCTTAGCTTCATTGTGATCAGCAAGGCTTCGAAAACGCTTGATCCGCGATTGCTGACAGGCTATATGCTGGTTTTTGGAGGAGTGATCCTTTTTGTAATGGCGAGCGTAATGGAACCTGGAGGGCTTAAGGGCATATCAGATGCCCCAGCCTATGTTTGGGCTGCATTTGCCGCATCTGCCGTATTGGCAACCGCTGTCGGCCACATGGTTTATAACACAGCCATCCGTAATATCGGGCCGGCAGAAGCCAGTATTTTTTTGAACCTTAATACTTTTTTCTCACTGGCAGGCTCGGCGCTGATCCTTGGTGAAGTTATCACCATCAACCATTTGCTCGGGCTGGTTCTTATTGTGGGAGGTGTCCTTTCAGGATCTGGAGCATTAGAGGATTTAGTTTTCAGGAAGCGGAGAAAAGAAAACAGCCAGTATATGTAAAGAGATCTCTTGTCATAGAGATCTCTTTTTTTGCAAAAAGTGGAATAGTGGGAAAGGTGTATTCAAAGACCGCTAAGGGGAATAGAGAGGCTACAAAGAGAGGAGGCGCTTGGATGTTTGGAATCCATTAAAACCGAAGGCTATCATGATATCAAAGAAATATTCTGTGCGGAATGGTCGGAAGAAGAAGGGTTTTATATCGTAGCTTAAAAAATAAGCCTTGCATCTGCAAGGCCCTCTCTATTAATATCCCTTTTTATAATCAATGAGATTAATGCCTGGTATACCGCTGGTTATATACTCTTTTAAATTGGGAATAAATATATCTTCATTCACGCGTCTGGTATAGTGTTCCGTTGATCCGGCTGTATGCGGAGTAACGATGACATTATCAAGCTCCCACAGCGGGCTGTCTTTAGAAAGCGGTTCTTTTTCAAATACATCAAGCCCTGCACCGGCAATCACGCCGTTCTGCAGTGCGTCGATCAAATCTCTTTCCTTTACAATTTCACCCCGGCCGATATTGATAAAGAAGGAAGAATCCTTCATGAGAGCAAACTGTTTGGCTCCGAATAGCTGCCGGGTTTCCTGTGTAAGCGGAAGGGTGACCACAACATAGTCACATTGCGGAAGCACATCGTTCAGCTGTCCGGACGTATACATTTCATCAAAATACTCTTCAGGTCTTCCGGAGCGACGGACTCCAATCACCTTCATGCCGAATGCTTTGGCAATCCTGGCCGTTTCTTTTCCGATGGCACCTGTGCCAATCAGGCCGATGGTTTTATTATGTATTTCGAGCTTTAATCCGGAATGGTGCCATACTTTGGCTTGCTGATTTTTTACATATGTATGGATTTTGCGGGTGAGCCCGAGCATGAGAGCGAAAATGGTTTCAGAAATAGGGTAGGCATGTACACCATTGGCGCTCGTAATCTGGATGTCCTGTGATTCCATTTCTGCCAGGGGGAGGGAATCGACACCTGCACTCCAGGACTGGAACCAGCGGAGTTTGCTGTCTCCGTCAAGGACCATCTCTTTAAGTTCCTTTTTCCAGCCGGCGATGACTTCGGCTTTTTTCATTTCATTTTGCCAGTTTGCGGGATCCTTGCCGGAAATGAGCTCCCAATCGGGAATGATTTCATTTATTCTTTCAAGCTATGAGGGTTCCACATCATGTGTAATGATACAGGTTCTTTTTGTCATGTGTGTGCCTCCATATTATTTTTTGAAAAGTTGGTAAATATATCATAGTCTATAAAAGGAAACTTTTCTAATAAAAAATCCCCGGGTGTAAAGCACCGGGGATGATCTATCTATTAAGAGGGCTGAAAACCTATTAATTTGGCTTTCTTATCAACACCTAGCGTCGTCTTGTCCGGAAAGGTAATGACAGAGCTGATGTAATCCCAGCGGATCAGAAAATGGGTGACGCAATCTTCTTCCTTTTGCTGTTCTTCCGGAATGTTGGTACCATCTTCTTTTTGTACCATTGTTCGCTTGAAGCAAGGGTTCTCAACCCAGATTCCCATGCTTTCTGTTTTGATCAGTTTAACAAGATACCACTCATCAGGCTGAAAAATGCCAGTAATGGAGCCGACGAGATCATTTGGAAAGTTCTTGAATTTTATTTGGATCTTATGACCTGTAAAGTTTTCAAGATGCATATATGAACCTCCTGAACTATTAAGATTCGTTTTTCTATACTCTTCCTTTTTTTGATTGTTTTAAACATCAAAAAAGCAAGATCCAGTCGTTTTGCTGGACCTTGCTTTTTTTCTAGCGTTCCCCGTCTACATATTTTCCGTGGTCTGGAACGGCAATTTCATCGAAATCATTTACAAGTCTGGTGAGGCTTTCCCTTAATACAGCGGCAGCCATGGGAATGCCGTGCCCTGTGATGGCGACATCCGGCTGAAGTGCTTCAAGTTTCTGCACGGATGCCCTGGCCGCATCCCAATCTGTCGTCAGATAGCGGGGCGGGCCGCTGATTTCCTGTTCCTGGGTGAGGACACTGTATAAGGATTCCTGTTTCACTGTCACGAAAGCATCACCTGCAATCAGCACACGATCCGATTCCCTGAACAAGGAAACATGGCCAGGGGTATGACCTGGTGTGTGGATCCATTTCCATCCTTCCATATGGGGAACATTTCCGTCGCCAGGCAAAGACTGAATATGGGTTCCGAGATCGATGCCTTCATGCGGAAAGGTGGGGGAAATCTTTGCAACAAGTCCGCCTTCAACACTCGCGTCAGGTTTGGGGTAATCCTGCTGTCCGGTTAAGAATGGCATTTCCAGTGTGTGTGCGTACACAGGAACCTGCCAGAGCTCTACCAAATCAATAATTGCACCAACATGGTCAAAGTGGCCGTGTGTAAGAATAATGGCCTTCGGTCTGGCGTTCTCTCCAAAAAGCTCTTCAGCGGCATCCATGATTTTCTCTGCAGATTTTGGCATGCCTGCGTCAACCAGAACCCAGTCGCCGGGCTTTTCTGATATTCGCACAAAACAAACATTGACAATCTGAACTGTCAGGCAGTAAACTCCATCCGCTTCGTTTACAATCATCCCGCTCGTGGAGGAAGTCATGGGCATATAGCGTTCAGTTGATGAACTTTCCTTCAAAAATATTACCTCCCTGCAAATTTTTTAAAATAACAGACCTCTTATCTTTTTGAGTATACCCGCATGTTAACTTTGTATGCGGCATATTCAGGAGGCGGAGGGAATAAATGCAAAAAAAAGCTCTGCCTGGATGAGGCAGAGTCTGCTATATCACAAATTATGACAGGAATTCATGCGGGTTTAAGCCGAGTTCCATGCAGATTTCGGTAACAGCCTGTTTTTCATTTTGATCAAAGTTCCCATCAGCATAACCGATCGCGATGCAATAACGGGCTACGAGGCGGGCGATCTCGGGCTTATTTCTTACCCGGCCAACTGCTTTGAAGGCTTCAGCCCGGCCGATGATCGGGTCCATCTCAATCCGCTGGACGAACATATTGAATTGCTGTATCACCTTTTGGGTATCAAACACTTTTAATTCCTGGCTGCTGTTTACAAATTCGACCATCTTTTGGCGTTCAGATGGATCGAGCCTTCCATCTGCCATGCCGACAAGAGCGCATGAAGCTACAACGGCGTCCATGACATCCTGGCTCTTGAATCGGGTGAACAGCTCCTGTGCACGGCGTTTTTGGTCATTGGCCCACTGTGCATAATCTGTCTGGTTAGGCGACCATGAATTGCCGCAGGCATTACAGGTGAGCTTCAGCTGGTTTTTTCCAATAAAGCCGCCAAGAAGTCCTACAGGGCCAAGGATGAGTCCTCCAATCGCCGCTTTTCCAAGGCCAAATCCCTTTTGTCCGGTGCGGATGTTAGTAGATCCGCAGCGGGTGCAGGCCATATTTCCATCTGTATAGGATTGAGCCTGTACCGGCTGTCCAAAACCGGTTTGGCCGCCCATGGCAGATGGCTGGGAAGGAGGCGTGCTATATGCAGTCTGATTGTAGGCAGGCTGGCCAAAAGACGACGGGCTGTAGCCTGATTGAGTCTGCTGGCTTTGCTGTGGACTGAATCCATGAGACTGCTGTCCGTAATTTGCCTGCTGCTGAAATGGGCCATTGCCGAATGACGGCTGTTGACTTGGAGCAGGCTCATCATCAACGGAAACACCGAAATTGCGGCAGAGGGCAGCTAATCCTCCCTGAAATCCGCTTGCAATGGCATTGAATTTCCACTCCCCATTGTGACGGTAAAGCTCTGCAGCGACGATGGCTGTTTCAACAGTGAAATCACGGCCAAGGTCGAAGCGGATCAGCTCCTCGTTCGTCATGGCATTAAAAATCCTCACATAGGCATTTGAAACTTGTCCGAAGTTCTGTCCTTTCATCTGAGCATCATGAATGGTAATAGTAAACGCAATTCGATGGATATGCTGCGGCACCTTATTCAACTCGATGCGGATTTGCTCATCATCCCCGGAGCCGGCTCCTGTTCTGTTGTCACTGCTGTAGAGAATCGATCCGTTACCGCCGGATGGATTATTATAAAACACAAAGTCACTGTCACTTTGCACTTTGCCGGATGCGCCTGTTAAAAATGCTGAAGCGTCCAGGTCATATTGAGATTGATTGTGGCTGACATCCCAGCCCAATCCTGCCATCACAACCTGCAAACCAGGATTGGTTTTGGTCAAATCTACTTTTTGTCCCTTGCTCAATCGAACTCCCACAGATTTCACTCCTAAATTCGTTTTTATGTATGGATAATTTGTTATACGTACTGGAAAGAAAGAAGTTTCATAGTTTTCATTATAATGGAATCTAATGCGAAGTGAAACTTGAGCGGGCTTTCTTGGAATAAATAAATGATTTTGGGACTGGTTGTAGAATAGAATATTAATGATGATGTTTTGGTCATAGGAGGAGATAAGTTGAATAAGAGAGCAAAAGTATTTGCCCACCGCGGTGTCAGCGGACATTTTCCGGAAAACACGATGGCAGCATTCCAGGCTGCTTTAGAGGCAGGAGCAGATGGCATTGAATTGGATGTGCAGATGGCGAAGGATGGTACGCTTGTGATCATTCATGACGAAAAGGTGGACAGAACGACGGGCGGAACCGGCTATATTAAGGACATGACCCTTGAAGAAATCCTGCAGCTTGATGCCGGGAGCTGGTTTGCGGAAGTGAACGCCGGAGAAACAATCCCCGATTTGGAGAAATTCTTAAAATGGGCGGCGATGGAGGGCAACGAACTGCTGATCAATATTGAATTGAAAAATGATTTGATTGTCTATCCCGGGATGGAAAAAAAGGTGATTGACCTTATCCTTAAGTATGGATTGGAACAGCGTGTCATTATCTCATCCTTCAATGCGGAGAGTCTGAGGAGAGTCCGGGACTATCATTCAACGATACAGACGGGTTATTTGATTGAAGGCATTCCTGAAAATACACTTGATATGGCAAAAAAAATCGGTGCAGACAGTATTCATTGTGAAGAGAGGTTTGCCCTATCCGAGCTTGGAAGGAGAGCAATGGAAGCAGGGTTTCCGCTGCGGGTATATACCGTAAATGATGAAACCCGCAGCGAATCTTTAACTAATGCCGGAGTAGAAGTGATTATGACTGATTTTCCGGAAAGGTTTTTGAAATAATGATTTTGTTGGATATGGAAATTCTGATTATCCACGCATCCGCATAAGACACCGCTTCTCCAGTAAAAGTAAAAAACGCTGCATCAAACCGCGGCAATATGGGTTTATCCATGCATAAAAAAACAAGCGCACATCATTAGCGCTTGTTTTGATTCCTACCAAAGCACCGGCTTGGCTACCATGAACCAGAGCATGAGCATTAACAAAAATAGATAGATCCAGACGGAGCGGGTGAGCTTTCTGATTAGGAAATGCTGATCTGCTCCCTGCTCATCAAATTTCCTAAGGACAGGAGTGAAGGCCCGGGCGAGAAAAAAGACTGAGCCTCCCATGACTGCAAGGGTGGCGACGACCCAAGATGTCGTCCAGGCCCAGTGGCTGTTCACGATTAAAAGGATACCCGAGCCTACAAGTACATGTCCTGCATGCTTGACAAGGCGCACGGACGTCCTGAAGATGCCGATATATGCCTGCTGGACCCCGTGATGAGCCGTTCCCAATTTATTGACGATTGGGATCAGAATAAAAAATGGTCCAACAGAAAGAATGGCACTGCTGACATGGATATACAGCAGTATTCGGTACAATATGTCCATTCCGGCAGATTACTTCGTCACTGCGCTGAATTCATGAACCCATACACGCATTTGCGGAAGCCAAGGCATTCCCGGATGCATGGAAAGGATGGATTGCTTGTAGTCTTCCAAATTTTCGAAGCCTTCCTGGCGCGCATGCTCGTCTGTTAACTCACCAAGGGATTGTGAATAAACTTTATCTACAACAAAGTCCTGTCCCTCAAGTGTCATGATTTCTCCCACATCAGCATAGCGGCCGTTGCGGCGTGTAGCTGTTTTCTTTCCTGCAAGAACCTTTTCAACGTCCTCTTTAACGGTAACCATGCGGTCTACTGAACATGTTTTCGGCGGTAATGTATTTGGGTCATGCTGATTTGACATAATCTATTCCTCCTTATGTAAATGCTTACTTTTAAAACCTTACCATACTTTCCTGCGGAAAGGCAGTTTATTAATCGTTTTATGGGTAAAAAAGCCTGAGGAAAGAATCCCTCAAGCTTAATGCCTATTTCAATTTAAATGAACTCTTCAGTGAAACAATCCTGTTAAAGACGGGTTTTTCTGCTGTCGTATATTTTGGGTCTGCATTGAAATAGCCATGGCGGAAGAATTGGAACTTATCCTGGGCTTTTACATCCTTCATATTTGGCTCGATGAAACCATGAACAATTTCTAGTGAATTCGGATTCACGTAGTCAAGGAACGTTTTGCCTTCTGCTTCGTTTTCAAGAGTCTCATCCGTATCTGCCTCTGCGTCATGATCAGCATCTTCGTCAAGAATCAATGGCTCATATAAACGGAATTCAGCCGGAATGGCACTTTTGGCATCCACCCAGTGAAGCGTTCCCTTTACTTTGCGGCCTGTAAAACCCGTTCCGCTCTTAGTTTCAGGGTCATATGTACAGTGAAGCTCGACAACATTGCCATTTTCATCCTTGATGACATCGTTGCACTTGATGAAGTAAGCATGCTTTAAACGGACTTCATTGCCAGGGAAGAGGCGGAAATATTTCTTCGGCGGATCTTCCATGAAGTCGTCCTGCTCTACATAAATCTCTCTTGAGAATGGAATTTGGCGCATGCCCATTTCCGGGTTCTCCGGATTGATTTCTGCATCAAGCATTTCAGTCTGATCTTCCGGGTAGTTCGTAATTACAACCTTTAACGGACGAAGTACACCCATTGTGCGGGGAGCCTTCATTTTCAGGTCTTCGCGCACAAAATGCTCAAGCATCGCTTCATCCACTACACCTGAGCCTTTTGACACACCAGTTTCTTTTACGAACTCGCGGATTGCCTCGGGAGTGTAGCCTTTGCGTCTTAAACCGGAAATCGTCGGCATGCGCGGGTCATCCCAGCCATCAACATAATTTTCTTCTACAAGCTGCTTCAATTTTCTTTTACTCATTACTGTATTAGTAATATTCAGGCGGCCAAACTCGATTTGCTGTGGGGTGCTTTCCATTTCACACTCTGAGACAACCCAGTTATATAGCGGGCGCTGGTCTTCAAACTCAGTAGTGCATAAGGAATGGGTAACCCCTTCGATTGCATCTTCAAGCGGGTGGGCAAAAGCATACATCGGGTAGATGCACCATGTATCACCTGTATTATGGTGAGATGCATGTGAAACACGGTAGATAACCGGATCGCGCAAGTTCACGTTCGGGGAAGACATGTCAATCTTCGCTCTAAGAACTTTTGCTCCGTTCTCGAATTCACCCTTGCGCATACGTTCAAATAAATCAAGATTCTCTTCAACTGAACGGCTGCGGAATGGGCTTTCTTTTCCAGGCTCGGTCAGTGTTCCGCGGTATTGGCGAATCTCCTCCTGGCTTAAGTCATCCACATAAGCTTTTCCTTTCTTAATTAAAAGAACGGCGCGGTTATACATTTCCTCGAAGTAATTCGAAGCAAAGTGAAGCTCCTCCCACTCGTAGCCAAGCCATTTAACATCTTCTTTAATGGCATCCACATATTCCTGATCTTCCTTAAGCGGGTTCGTGTCATCAAAACGAAGATTCGTCCTGCCGTTAAAGTCGTCTGCCAGGCCGAAATTGATGACAATCGATTTGGCATGTCCGATATGAAGATAACCGTTCGGCTCAGGCGGGAAACGGGTAATGACCTCTTTGCGCTTGCCCGACTCCAGATCCTCTTTAATAATCGTTCGTATAAAATTTGAATTGTTTTCCAAACCGGTATCAGCCTTTCTGTTTATGTAGTTAGTACTTATTTTAATAATATCGGGAAGGAAAATAAAGCGAAACTTCCCTTAGCAATGCTTGCTATCGTCTATAGGGCAATACTCTCTATTCATTCTATCTATTATAAACAAGACCAGTCTGGAAAAAAAGTTTTTCTGAAGGCTGGATGTGAAGTTTTACAAAAATGTTAAATACTTTCAAACAAGGAGGGATAGAGGGATGTGGAAAGAATATATCTTAATTAGGAAATAATCTGTTGAATGGAGGAAGGAATATGTCTGAAAAGTATCCGGTTTTAGAAGGAGCAGAACCTTTTTATTTTGAAGGGAATGAGATTGGGATTCTTGTTTCTCATGGCTTTACCGGTTCAACTCAAAGTATGCGTCCGCTTGGGGAAGCTTATGCCAATGCAGGGTATACAGTCTGCGGTCCGCGGCTGAGGGGACATGGGACACATTATAAAGAAATGGAAACAACGACCTATCAGGACTGGATTCATTCTGTTGAAGAAGGCTATCAGTGGCTGAAAGAGCGCTGTAGTACGATATTCGTTACGGGTCTCTCAATGGGCGGCACCCTGACATTGTATATGGCCGAAAAATATCCGGAGATTAAGGGGATCATCCCGATTAATGCAGCTATTGAGATTCCTGATATGGCGGCAGCAGCCAGCCTTAAGGATGTCCGTTTCCTGGATGCAATTGGTTCAGACATAAAAAATCCTGATATAAAAGAGCTTGCCTATGAAAAGACACCGGTTAAATCGCTTGGTGAAATAACCGAACTGATGAAAAAGGTGAAAGCTGATTTAGATAAAGTGACTTGTCCTGCGCTGATTTTTGTCTCAAAAGAAGATCATGTAGTTCCTCCTTCCAATTCACAGGAAATATACAGCGGCATTAAATCTGCTGCCAAGGAATTAGTCACCCTGGACAACAGCTATCATGTGGCAACGCTGGATAACGATCAGGACATCATAATAGAAAGAACACTGCATTTTCTGCGGCGGACACTGGAAACAAGCAGTCTGCAGGGGTGACGAGGGGAGCTTAATCAGGCTCCTTCTTTTATGGACTTATAAAGGAGATTTTCATTGTCTCAATCTATGATTTGATATCATGCAAATTCCCGTTCCTTTTTCCAACCAGTTATGGTAGTATTTAGTGATGCGAAATAATTAACTGATTTATTCTGGAGATAAAAGGAAAGCGGGGGATGCACTTGGAAAAGGCTGCAAAAGAGACTTTATGGACAAAGTCCTTCATTATGCTGATGGTCGGTAATTTATTTATTTTTATGTCTTTTCAGATGCTGATTCCAACATTGCCTCCATATATAAAGTCCATAGGGGCAACTGGTCTTGAAATTGGGCTGGTGACGGCACTTTTTTCGATTGGAGCCGTTCTGAGCCGGCCTTTCATTGGATTCATGCTGGAATATAAAGCAAGAAAGCAGCTGGTGCTGATTGGGGCGGCAGCGCTTTTGGCAATAACCATTATTTATCCTCTTTCAAGCGTGGTGCTGATTTTTCTGATGTTCCGATTCATTCATGGGCTTGCCTGGGGCTGGTCAACTACTGTGAATGGGACAGCGGCTGTAGATGTAGTGCCTAATTCCAGGCTTGGAGAGGGAATGGGTTACTATGGCCTCAGTGTTACGATTGGAATGATCATTGCTCCAAGTCTTGGAATCTACCTATATCAGATTACCTCTTTTACCAATCTTATTTATATCTCAAGCCTACTCGGGGTGATTGCCATTGTGCTCCTGGCCGTTGTCCGCTACGAAACGCCTGAAGCGGTTATGGAAACAAGGAAAGCGGACCTTAAATTCTCTTACCTGGGCTCTTTAGTTGAAAAATCCAGCTGGTTTCCTGCGTTTATCACAATAATTGTGACATTTGGATATGGCTCCATCGTAACGTTCATCGTTATTTTCGGAGAAGAGCGCGGCATTGATCAGATATTCCTTTTCTACTTGTTTAATGCGATTATGGCATCGCTCTCAAGGCCGGTTGCCGGAAAGTGGTTTGACCAGCGGGGGCCGATGGGGCTTGTGCTGCTTTGTACGTTCCTGACTTTCATAGGAATGTGGGTACTTTCTTTCGCTCATTCGAATTTGTTTATTATCATTAGCGGAATTTTGTTTGGAATTGGATTTGGCTCATTGATTCCTACTCTGCAGTCCTGGACGCTGTCGATGACACCATCCAACCGGCGCGGTGTGGCAAACGGAATGTTCTTCTCCTCCATCGACCTTGGCATTGGACTAAGCGGGCTTGTGTTCGGGGTGCTTGCACAGTTTGTGGAAACAGCGGCACTATTCCAAATATCAAGTGTGTTCCTGATTCTTGGGATGGCTGTTACAGTCCTCTATGGGAGACAGCGCCGGGCCGCCCGGCCGCAGCAAGCATCATAATGAAGAATGAATACTGGCAGACAGGAATATATTTTTCTGTCTGCCAGTTTTTATTTTGATTTGAGGTGGTATTAATAGAGAGAAGCTGATTCTAACTATTAAAAATATTACACAGGAATACAGCAATGTTTCAAAAATGATAGAGAAATGAAATTTTTTGCAGAAAAATTTTTGCTACAATATAAGGATAAAGGATGAAAATTGGCGTATTATGCGTTTTTTTATAAAGCATGCTGATAAAGATCAGCAGGCTGGATCAATAAAATTCTTTTAAAAGCCGCCGCTTTTAGGCGCACTTTTAAAAATAGCACTGCGGGGGATCAAGATGACTTTAGAGAAGCAGCTAATCAGCAAAACCTTTTATAAGACCTTCATGGAATCTAATGAAAATGTGCATCCGATCAGGGTTTTGGGTGAACTGTATGTGGCTGAGCAGCTGAACGAGGTGCCTGATTTAACCAATATCCGCTTCGCCCAGGGGGAAGTCTATTTCCTTAACAAGGATTATGAAGCCGCCATTTTTAAGTGGGAAAGCATTCCGAATGAATTGGGGCCATGGGCTCAGAAAAATATGGCTGATGCTTATTTTGAATTAGATCTGCTTTCAAATGCAGAGGACTTTTATAAATCAATTGAAACAGATTCAGAGGTGTTAAAGACTGAAGTGCTCCTCCAGCTGTTTTCACTTTACATACAGCGCGGCAAGCTTGAATTGGCTGTTGAATCCATTAAAGAGGCGGTCCGGTTAAATCCGGATTATCCGGATGTGACCGATCTGGCACGCGGATTCTTCGAAGAACACAGTGATTGGGGAAATGCAGTGGAGCTGGCTGTCAATGAAGCAATCAGGACGGAATCCCTATCCTGGTTTGAAGTTCTTCATTCGTATGTGGAACAGGGGCGGACAGCAAAAATGGAGCCGAACTATTTCAGTGAGGCGCTTTCGGTCTTATACCGTGCAGATCATGCTCACTTTGAAGGTTTATCAGCGGCTCTGTGGGATAGCTACAAGACATCAGATCTGTATTTCTCATGGCTGAAAGAATATAATCATCTTCTCCTGAATATGGAGCCGGGGCGCTCACATACATGGAGCGTGCTTTCGGAGCTTTACAAAGAAACTTATCTTGAACTGATCAGCGGCAAGCATTTAATCCGGGATTTATCCCATCTGATTCCAAATCACATAACGAATTGGGTGAAAATAGCTGCCCCTTCTCATTATCTTGTTTCGGCGTCGGCAGTGCTGGCATGGAGCGAAATATTCCCATCCAATATCGATTCTTCTGCTGTCAGTGAAGCAGAGAGCCTTGTGAACCGTTCTGTCCGTTATCAGGAAGGTCTGGAGGAAAGCTTCAAGCTTTTCGAAAATATCATGAAATGGGCAAAGGAAAAAGGCGTCCTGATGGGTGAGCGTTTTGAATGGATGGTCCGTGAGCTCCTTGATTTGGATTCCGGGCATTTGCTGATTGCCGGTGCAGCTTCAAATGGAAAATCCTCGTTTGTGAACACTCTTCTCGGTGAAGAGCTGATGGGGGATTCTACCTCAGCTTCAGTGCTGTTCAAGGATAGTGATGAAACGGAAATCCATGCTATTACGGACGAGGAAGTCAGAAGCATTTCTGATCTTGAGGATTTTAGGCAAAGTGCGGAGAAAAGCAAGCAGACGCTCATCCGCTGCAAAATGCCATTCAACTTTTTACAGAGTAATAGACTTGCTGTCATCGATACACCAGGTCTTGCGGGTCAAAGTAAGTTCCGAAATGGTGTGTTCCAATATCTTCATTTTGCTGACAGCATGCTGTTTGTCCTGAATGCGGATTCCCCTTTGACAGATAAAGAGCTGGATCTTGCTGTAAGAATGCGAGAGCAGGCTCCGGAACTGCCTATTCATTTCCTTCTCAGTAAAATGGATCGGATTCCGGACAGCCAGGATGCTATAGAGCTTCTTGATGAAACTCAGTCCCATGTTCATACCTATTTCCCAAAAGCAAAGGTGTTTGCTTTCTCCGCCTATTATGAAAGCGAAAGCCAGCTCAATGATTTAGCCGTCTTTATCAAGTCGATAATGGATGGACGGAACCAGAAAGAAGAGCGTACAGCAAAGGTTCTTTACTATATAAAAAAATCCATCAAGTTCCTGCTTGAAAAACGTGTTGAGATGGAAAACAGCTTGATTGATACGATTAAATGGAACGAAGAGATGGTGACTAAACTAAAGGGTGCCAATAATCAGCTGATGGATATGGAAGAAGAGAAGGTCCGGACGATTAAAAGATCTTACAGTAAGATTAAAGATGAAATGAGAGCGGATCTTGAGAAGCAGATTCCGGAGCTGCTCCGGAACTGCTCAGAAATGGTGACAGAAGACAGTGATTTTGGAAAAATCCATTCTGAGTTAAATGATGAAATGAATAATCGGATACATCAATATATCGAAGAGACGGTTTTGCCGGAGTTTCATGTTTCCATTCAGGAGTGGATTACGGAAAGTGAAGGAGAGTTCAGAAGCAGCCAGGCATATTTGGATGAGATGAGCGAAGGCTTCAATGAGCTATACGGCGAGGAGAAAATCGCACTGGACTGTGACTTCAAGGTTCTGGATGACTGGCGCCGCGACGCGGACCGGATGACGCGCGGGAGTGTTCAGCTGGAAAAGGCCAACATTCTAAACCGCTTTTCGCCATCGCAGTTCCTGCTCAAGAGTGCAGGAAAGCTGCTTGGAGCGATTCAGCAGAATAAAACCATGCTCCATAATAAATATAAACAGTTCATTGAGCATGAAGACTATAGCGAAATCGCAGAATTTATCACCGAAAAATTCATGCAGCAATTCGAACTCTTCGAGAAATCGCTTGAACGGGATATTAAGATGTTCTTCAGAAATCCGTTTGACGTATTGAATCATACAGTTGAAGAGACATATACGAACATTGCAGAAAATAAAGAAGCATTAAGCGATATGCGCAAAAATCCTGAGATTTACCAGGATCCCCTGACACTATTTGACCTGAAGCTCCGCCAGTTTGAATGGATGACCTCAGCAGGGGAAAGAGTTAAGGAATATCGTTAACCATTAGGAAGGAGTTTTCCTTCCTTTTTTTATGTTTTAATTTTATTCACTGAGTTGATTGGAGCGGAAGGTGCGAGACTCCTGCGGGAGTAGCGGGACAGGTGAGACCCCGCAGACCCACAGCGTCGAGGAGGCTCACCGCCCGCCCCGCGGGTTTGCTGAGTGCCTGTAGCGGAAATCAACGGGCTGGATTCTTAAGCTAAAAAACAACAATTTATATACAAAAAGGGCAAAAAAATAGAAATACAGGTTTGATTTCTAACAAATAAGGGTAAAGAAGCTGGTCTATTAAAACCTTAATCTCATAAGCGTGAACATGAACAAGAAAAATGATGAAGAAAAATCGGGGGAAAGAAGGAGAGAACAGGTGAGCTTTAAAAGAAAGCAAATATAAGGTAAACCAGGCTACAGAGATCAGACAGCTATTTTACCAGACAGACCAGCAGCTGCTGGGCGTGCTCACCGACAAAGACTCAAGCGATTCAGCCAAGACGGCTGAATTGGTGAAAGCCAACCATGAGGGGATACAAACCCGAATAATTGATTTATAGCAGGAATTAAATAGACAGAAATCGAGATTGCTCTTAAAAGAAGTGGAGCAGGCATACGAATCATATGCCCAAATGCAATACAGCTTCACTGAACTAATGGGAAGCCGTGAAATGGATTCTTTGGAAGAATTATATAGAAGTGAGAGAGAAAACCGAAACGCACTGCTGAACAAGCTGGGTGAATTTAAAGAGTATCAGGAAGGACTTATGGCGGATTCACTGGAAAGTGCAAATGAAACGTATAGCCAGTTAGTATCAACTTTGGTTGCTGCGGTTGCAATAGCGATTGTTTTAATCATCGGAGTAACGGTTTGGGTGATCAGAAGCACAGGCAGAAGCATCAGCTTGATTACAAAAGGGATTAAGGAGATTGATTATCAGGACCTTTCTTCCATTTCAAGGCTGAATATCGAAACAAAAGATGAAATCGGTGAAATTGCAAAAGCCTTCAACTCGATGGCTGATTCCCTTGAGAACTATTACGAGAAAGAACAGCGCTATTCCGCTGAAATTAGTGAACAGAATTGGATTCAAAGCCAGTCTGCTTCATTGGTTAGTATCTATAGCCAGCATGTCACGATAGCCAATTTGGCAGATGACTTTATCTCGAGGCTGGCACCTGCCGCTGGAGCCAATCTTGGAGTCGTTTATGTGAAAGATGATAGCGGAAGCAAACCTGTATTTAGGAAACAGGCTGCATATGCAGATGGAGCTGAAGATGCAGGAAGAGACTTTTTCTATGAGGGAGAAGGAATAACAGGGCAAACAGTCAGGGATAAGAAAACAGTACTCCTTCGAGATGTTCCTGAGAATTACAAGGTCCTATCAACCGGTTTGGGAGATATCAGGCCGAAAAGCATCATGATGGCACCCGTCATGCTCAAAGACGAGGCTGTAGCAGTTGTGGAACTGGCAAGCTTGAGGCCATTCACTGATGCACAGATCAAACTAATAGAAAAAGTAATTGAAACATTAGGAATAGCCATTACGAATATTTCAGGAAGAATGGAGATTGAACGCTTGCTGGCAGAATCCCAGGCACAGACAGAGGAACTTCAGGCGCAGGCTGAAGAGCTGCAGTCCCAGTCGGAGGAGCTGCAGGCGCAATCTGAAGAAATGCAGAGTCAATCCGAAGAACTGCGTATGATTAATGAGCAGCTTGAAGAGCGCTCCAGAGATGCTGAAATGAAATCCGAAGAACTTCAGGCTGCCAAGGAAGAACTGGAGGAAAAAGCCAAACAGCTGAGTCTAAGCTCAAAATACAAGTCAGAGTTCCTGGCAAATATGTCGCATGAGCTGCGTACGCCGCTTAACAGTATCCTGCTTTTATCGGAAATGCTGGCGGAAGACCCGGATCAAATCCTGACTGAGGAGCAGAAGGAGTTTTCCAAGGTTATTCACTCATCAGGACAGGATTTGCTTACCCTGATTAATGATATCCTGGACCTTTCAAAGGTAGAGGTAGGGAAACTGGAAATCAGCTTTGAGGAAGTCAATATGAGTGAAATGTCGCAGCGGATGAAGCAGCATTTTACACAGGTGGCAAAGCATAAAAATCTTGAATTTACTGTAAGATCTTCAGAAGAAGTTCCTCCTGTATTCAATACCGATGAGCAGCGGCTGCAGCAAATTGTGAAAAACCTCCTTTCAAATGCATTTAAGTTTACGGAAGAAGGTTCAGTAGCAGTCACGTTTGAAAAAGCTTCAAAAGGCGATTTCTTTGGTTTGCCGTTATCCAGCTATACAGAGGACTGGCTTAAAATAACAGTGGTGGATACAGGTATTGGCATTCCGGCAGAAAAGCAGCAGCTGATTTTTGAAGCTTTCCAGCAGGCTGATGGCGCAACAATGAGAAAATACGGCGGAACGGGCCTTGGCTTGTCCATCTCCAAGGAGTTTGCCCAGCTGCTAGGCGGTATCTGCAAAGTGGAGAGCGAAGAAGGAAAAGGAAGCCGGTTTATACTCGTTATCCCGAATCTGCCAAACGGAATGCCTGAAATAGCGTCAGGGTTCGCTTGCTTTTGAAGAGGCAGCTGTAACCGCTGAACCTGTTCCGGAAGTGCCTGAGGCAGCTGAAACACAAGATGCTGAAGGGGATAATGAAGCAGAGGATCAGCATACAGGTACGGAACTTAAAGACAAAACAGTCATTGTTGTAGATGATGACCACAGAAATATTTATGCGCTGAAAAATGCTTTGAGAAAAGAAGGCATGAATGTCCTTACAGCAGAAAACGGGATGCAGTTCCTCGATATGATAATGGGTAAAGAACAGATTGACATTGTACTGATGGATATTATGATGCCGGTTATGGATGGTTATGAAACCATGAAGAGGCTTCGCGGGCTGGACAGGCACCAGGATGTTCCAATCATTGCCCTTACTGCCAAGGCGATGAAAGGCGATAGAGAAAAGTGTATGGAAGCGGGTGCAACAGATTATATCAGCAAGCCTTTAAAACTGGAACAGCTGCTGTCCGTAATGAGAGTATGGCTTTCATAGATGACAGGGAGGACCAGTCCGGACAACATACGGACACCGTCAACATCATTTTGTTCTCGAAAGTTGAGGAATGAAGGAATTGAAAAAGGAAGAATTAGAAATAGAATTGCTTTTAAAGTCCATTTATAGTTTATCCGGTTATGATTTCCGGCAATATATGCGCTCGTCAATTGCAAGGAGAATCCAAAATCGCCTAAGCAGGGATCGACTGCCCAGTATAACAAGCCTCACGGAAAAGGTTATCCATGAAGAGGGGTATCTGCAAAAGGTACTGAGCGATTTTTCAATTAATGTTACAGAAATGTTCCGGGACCCTGCCTTTTTTAAGGCTTTTCGAAATGAGGTTATCCCGATGCTCAGAGAATTGCCGGAAATCAGAATTTGGCATGCAGGCTGTTCGACTGGGGAAGAAGCCTACTCCATGTCTATTTTGATGGAAGAAGAGGGGCTGGGTGAACGAACGAAGATATACGCCACAGACATCAATGAAAAGGTGCTTAAAAAGGCAGAGAGCGGAATAATCCCTCTGCAAAAAATGCAGCTCTATACAAAGAATTACATTATGGCAGGCGGAAAAAAATCCTTTTTCGATTGTTCTGTCTTTTTTATTAAGGACTAGGTAAATAGCTGTAAAATAATATGGAATTCTCTGATTGCGCTGATTCAGGGAATTCATCCAGCGATTCAGTTCCTTCATAACGTATTCAGGATCACTGCATGTTCTGATGGCATCTCTGAGAACAGAAGAGATAAACATGCATACAAGGGAAGCAGAATAATAGGCTTCATTACATAATCGGTCCCGCCTGCATCAAGAGCTTCTGCAACTTTATTTGAGTCTTCCAATGCAGTTACAAAAATCACCGGGATATCCTTCAAATGTGGAATCTGCTGAAGCCGCCGGCATGCTTCAATTCCATCCATCTCCGGCATCATAATATCCATGAGGATAACGTCTGCTTTTATATCGGCTGAAAAAGGTGAATATCCCTGAAGATGCTGAAACATATCCTTTGCAGAAGAAAACGTTAAAAGGTCTTTATATCCGGCGCGTTTTAATATATGCTGAATAACAAATAAGTTGGCTTGATTATCGTCCACAACTAGGATTCCCATAGACTTTTTCCCTTCCCGTGTTTTACGATTTAATTCTTTATATAAATATCCTTAACATATACCCCATTCTGGGAGGATGAAAACCAGTATTCTGATTATTTCCTGCTTAAGTTATCCCCTAAAATAAATATGCATTGTAAGCGTTTTCTTTTATTATTTTAAAATAACATAATTCATCGTTATATTCATAAAAATCAAGTAAAATTAATTTATTAATATAACTATGTGTGTTTTTAGGGTGAACATTTGTATTTTTAGAGGAGAATTTTCTCTTGATTTCTGTGAGGATAAGAGTAAAATAAAGATTAAATTTTCAGAGATTGGGAGATGTCAGGATGAAAGTCGTGAAGTTCGGAGGATCTTCTTTAGCAACCGGAAAGCAAATCGAAAAGGTTTTCAATATTGTAAATGCCGATCCAGAGCGGAAGATCATTGTTGTCTCGGCTCCTGGAAAGCGATTTTCACAGGATGACAAGGTTACTGATTTATTAATCGCATGTGCAGAGAAACGGATTCAGGGGGAAGCAGCAGATGATTTGGCTGAAGCTGTATTGGATCGGTATGGCCAAATCGCGGATGAATTGGAGCTGGATTCGGAAATTAAAGATATAATCAGAGAGGATCTTTTAACAAGGCTCTCCAGTGATACACACGATCCTGAAGTTTTTATGGATTTGATCAAGGCGAGCGGTGAAGATAATAACGCTAAGCTTGTTGCAGCATATTTTCAGCAGCAGGGCATAGAAGCAAGATATGTGAGCCCGAAGGAAGCGGGATTGCTTGTCAGTCCGGAGCCCGGCAACGCTCAGGTGCTTCCTGAAGCATATGACAAGCTGTTTGCATTAAGGGAGCAGGACGGGATCATCATTTTTCCGGGTTTCTTTGGATATAGCAGGGATGGCCGGGTGTTCACATTTTCAAGAAGCGGATCGGATGTGACAGGTTCCATTTTGGCTGGTGCTGCCAAGGCGGATTTGTATGAGAACTTTACAGATGTGGATGCCGTTTATTCGGTAAATCCCTTTATTGTTGAAAGCCCTAAAGAAATCAAAGAGCTGACTTACCGGGAAATGCGGGAGCTTTCCTATGCAGGCTTTACTGTCCTGCATGATGAAGCGCTTGTACCGGCATTTCGGGCTGGAATTCCTGTGCAGATAAAAAATACGAATAATCCGTCTGCTCCCGGCACCAGGATTGTGAACGAGCGGGATAACACTAACGGACCTGTGATCGGGATTGCCAGTGACCAGGGATTCTGCAGCATCTATGTCGGCAAATACTTAATGAACAGGGAAGTCGGCTTTGGGAGGAGGCTGCTGACCATTTTGGAAGAGTATGGCCTCAGCTATGAGCATACACCATCAGGAATTGATGACATCTCCATTATCCTGAGGGAAAACCAATTTACTGATGGGATGGAGGAAGAAATTCTGAGCCGTATACAGCATGAACTTCAAGCGGATGAGGTGAAAATCCAGCACAGCCTTTCACTTATTATGGTGGTTGGCGAGGGAATGCGCCAGAACATCGGAACAATGGCCCGCGCCTCCAAAGCCCTTGCTAAAGCGAAAGTAAATATGGAAATGATCAATCAGGGCTCCTCTGAAGTGAGCATGATGTTTGGCGTGCAGGCAGCGGATGAGGTACGTGCGGTACAGGCGCTTTATAATGAGTTTTTTGCTGCGGTGGCAGCAGTGTGATCATTTATGCGAAGGTAAATATGTTTATACGAAAAGAGCCAAAGGAAATAGGCTATATATGCAATCAATCAAACGTTTGATTGAAAAAGCTTGGGGCATTAGCCTCGAGCTTTATTTTTTTTGGAATGAAAAATCTTAGGATAATCAAACTAAGAAGGAAACTTTTTCTATTAGGAAGGAGAAAAGTATATGAAGAAATTACTGGTCATAGGAATAATGCTGCTCATACCGCTGAATATGCTGGCAGCTCCGGGCAGTGCAGCTGCATAAAAACCGTGTCTTACCCAGTCAGAGGTTATGTTTGAAAACGAATTCCGCAAACTTTGGATTGACCATGTATTATGGACAAGCAACTATATTACAAGTGCCACAACTGCCGGAGCGGAGCATCAGAAGCAGGTATTGGCCCGCCTGCTTAAAAATCAGGAGGACATAGGGAATTCCATTAAGCCTTATTACGGAGAAGCTGCAGGAGCTAATATGACAGGACTGCTTAAAGAGCCTATTGTCATTGCGGGTGATATCGCGGAGGCAGCTAAGAGAGGTCAGGGAGCAAAGGTGAACCTGCTGAACAAAGAATGGTTTAGGAACGGCTGATGATATCTCGGGATTTCTTAGCGGGGCCAATCCAAATCTAAATAATGAAGATGTGAAAAAATTGCTATACACACATCTTGAATTAGTGACAGATGATTTAACAGCAAGCCTGGTTAAGGATTGGGATGCGAGAATTGTTTCGATTGATGAGGGAGTGTCTCATATTATTATGATGGCAGATGCCATTTCTGATGCGGTTGTGAAGCAATTCCCGGACAAATTTAAAGGGTAACTGCAAGAGGCCTCAGCCCATGCTGGAGCTTCTCTTTTTTTTTCCTTTGACAAAGCAGCCTGTCTCATTATAAGCTATTTAGCGTGCCGAAAAAAATAATGTAAATTTTTCACATATAGAAGGAGGGGTATCCGTTTTGTCAGGGGATCAAAAGAAAAAGATGGTCATTTTGATGATCAATATGTTTATTGCAATCGGAAGCTTTGGGATTATTATTCCGATTTTGCCGGCTTATTTGGAATCCATTAATCAGGGAGGAACGGCAGCAGGCCTGATGATTGCCATTTTTGCGGGTGCCCAGCTGATTTTTTCTCCTATCGCGGGAAAATGGGCTGACCAGTACGGCCGCAGAAAGATGATTATTTACGGGTTAGCTGGTTTGACATTATCCATGCTTGTCTTTTATGCAGTAGATTCCATTTGGCTGCTTTACTTTTCACGTGTCATTGGAGGCATTGGAGCTGCCTTGCTGATTCCAGCTATTTTTGCCTACATTGCTGATATTACTACCATGGAGCAGCGGGCAAAAGGGAATGGTCTTGTATCAGCTGCGATGTCACTTGGAATTGTGGTTGGACCTGGGATAGGCGGGTTTTTGGCAGACTTCGGCCTGAAAATGCCATTTCTGATTTCAGCGCTTGTATCTCTAGTGGCTGTTCTATTCTCCATTGTGCTCCTTGAGGAAAGCAGCACATTGCAGACAGTGCCGGGAGAGATGCCTGAAGAGGAACCGATGGTCAAGAAACTGGCCATGTCCGTTAAGAAGCCTTATTTTATTCCGCTTGTCATTACATTGGTGATGAGCTTTGGACTAATGGCGTATGAGTCAGTTCTGGGGCTGTACCTTGATAATGAGTTTGCTGCTACCCCGCAGGAAATTGCCATTATGGTGACTTCAACGGGGGTCATTAGTGTTATTGTTCAGTTATTTGTAGTCGATCGGGTGGTTAATAAATTCGGAGAAGGAAAAGTATTGAATATCTTTTTAGCTGTTGCAGCGTCAGGATTCCTAGTTTCACTGTTTGCAGGCAGCTATGCACTTTTCTTCGTTATTTCGCTGATCATTTTCCTTGCAACTTCCATTCTGCGCCCGGTTTTAACCACGCTAATCTCAAAGATGGCCGGTAATGAACAGGGATTTGCGATGGGAATGAACAATGCTTATATGAGCATTGGAAACGTTCTGGGGCCAACGATTGCCGGCTTACTTTACGATGTGCGGATAACCTATCCGTTTGTTCTCGGTCTGGCCCTATTGATCGTTACATTGTTTATCACGATTGCCTGGCAGAGAAAGGAGCCAAAACCAAAGACAGCTGTGTAGAAAAAGGCTTGGAGACGTTGTCTTCAAGCTTTTTTACTTTTCTTTTTCACATAGTAAAGCCAGGCTGCAATTGTGGCAATTTTGTGAAAGAAACCTAGTTCGATTGACATAAACCGAAAAATACATTATTCTGAAAATAACAAAAATATTGAGCGGATGACGGCTGCGGGAGAGAGCATACAGTAGCCACCGAAGGAGCAAGCTTCAAAAATACCCTTGAAGCCAATCTCTCAGGTAGACAGAACCTCAGTCGGACGCATCTCTGGAGAGCGCGCATGGACTTTGCGACACCAAAGGGGTCAAACTCTCAGGTAAAAGGACAGAGAAGGGGGATAAAGAAGCCGCCTTTTTTCTGTCCTTTTTATATGGATGGCAAGGCAGTTGGAGGAATCTATATGAATACAAATGTTAACGCAAACCGGGCGACATTGCTGATATCCTGTCCAGAGAGGCCAGGCATCATCTCCACAGTCTCTAACTTTCTGCTGGAGCATAACGCGAATATTGTCCATTTTGACCAGCACACAACCGATCCGATGGCAGGCATCTTCTTCATGCGGATTGAATTCGATATGAACCATTTTGATGAGTCCTTTTCAAAACTGAAAGAGGATCTGCCTGAAATGGCCAGGGAATACTCAATGGAGTGGAAGCTGAGCGGCAAAGGCGAGCGCAAGCGGATGGCGATATTTGTTTCTAAAATGGATCACTGTCTGCTCGAGCTGCTATGGCGCTGGAAATCGAAGGAGCTTGAAGTGGATATTCCCCTGGTGATCAGCAATCATCCCGACATGAGGGAAGTGGTGGAGGGTTTCGGAATACCATATCATCATGTTCCGATTACGCCGGATACAAAAGCGGAAGCCGAGCAAAAGGCGGTTGAGCTGCTGGATGGAAAAGCGGATTTCATTGTGCTGGCAAGATATATGCAGATTCTTTCGCCGAGCTTTATTTCCAAATATCCAAACAGGATTATTAATATCCATCACAGCTTTCTGCCGGCCTTCGTGGGAGCCAACCCTTATGCACGGGCGTTTAACCGCGGAGTCAAGCTGATTGGGGCAACCGCTCATTATGTAACAAATGATTTGGATGAAGGCCCGATCATTGAGCAGGATGTCCAGCGGGTTAACCACCGGCACACTGCACAGGATCTCAAAATTGCCGGCAGGCATGTGGAGAGGCAGGTCCTCGCACAGGCAGTCGCCTGGCATGTGGAAGACAAAGTAATAGTGCATGGCAATAAGACGATTGTTTTTTAAGCGGCACTGAAAAAAGAAGATCTTGCATCCAGAAGGATTACCAACGTCATGAAAGAAGGTGAGCAGAAATGAAAAAGAAAAAATTATCAATGCTTGAAATGATAAAGGTTAATAGAGAAGAACTTTTAAAAGATCGCAGTGAGCTTGAGAAGATCGAAAAAAAAATAGACGATAAATATGCAAAAGCATAGTAAGAAAGGAAACCCGGCCTGGGAATAAAACAGGCCGGGTTTTTTATGAAATAAAAACGCCCAGGGAGGGAATCCCTGGGCGCCAACTTCTTATTTTTGTCTAAAAAAATCTGTGAAAGCATGATACATTTCCATACCCTGATAAAAGAACAGGCTGGAAGCTGTTAATGAAAATAACCCAATCATTAAAAATCTAATCCACATTATGTCTTCCTCCTTTAATTGTTTGGTTGGACAATTAAGGAGCGTGAATGACATAATTCGCCTCGTAGAAAATTGGAGTATAAAATATCTTTCTCCTGCGGGCAATGTGCAGAGCACTATATACAAAAAGGATAACTGTCAGAATTGTAATGGATAAAGAGATGATATCCAAAGTAAAGATATGCTTTTTGGGATCATCTTTTAATAGGAAGCTCTCGGTAAAGTCCGAAACTGTTACCGCTTTGCTTTGGTCCATTGGAATGTCATTATAATGGACACCAGGATATTGGGTAATGAGAAAGGATAAAAACACAGACAGCAGTAAAAGTGGCATTACCTGACGTGTCCTCATTCCCTCACCCCTTTGCAAGATTTATAACTACCATCATAACCACTATTTAAAGATTAGTAAACTAAAAGAATCTGACAGGATTCGTTAATATTCTATGTTTATATTGTAAAAAAATCTGGGGCAAAAGGTGCGGGAATACAAAGGATTGTTGACCGCAAATATAGATTATAGGCTGAATGAACAACCAAATCCTTACAAAAGCCCTGATAAAATAGGCAGGGAATCTATTTTCTTCCTTTACATGTCTTCATATTACTTTAAAAAACACCTCTTATAATCAATTGTGAATCCATGTTAAGAGGTGAAGAAAATGAACAATGAGAGATCGATTGATGATTTAATCAGGAAGTTTAATGAAGAGAACTTAAAGAGGGACATTGACCGCCGGAGCTTTCTATCTGGTGCAGGGAAAATAGCCGGTTTTTCGCTGGCGCTGGCTATGGCGCAGTCATTAGGGGTGGGTAATCTAAAGGTTGATGCTGCTCCTAAGTTCAGCAAATACCCTTTCACGCTCGGTGTCGCATCAGGAGATCCTCTTTCTGACAGTGTGGTTTTATGGACAAGGCTAGCACCCGATCCACTTAATGGAGGCGGGATGCCAAATCATGCTGTACCGGTCAAATGGGAACTTGCTGCAGATGAACACTTCCGAAAAGTTGTTAAACACGGGACTGAAATTGCAGTGCCGGAATTGGCGCATTCTGTGCATGTGGAGGCAGAAGGCTTAATGCCAAACACTGTTTATTATTATCGTTTTAAAAGCGGCAATGAGCTTAGCCCAATCGGCAAAACAAAGACACTTCCGCCTGCGGGTGCCAAAGTATCAGGGTTATCATTTGCATATGCTTCATGTCAGCAGTATGAACATGGACTTTTTACAGCCTATCAGCATATGGCAAAGGAAAATTTGGATTTTGTCATTCACCTTGGCGACTACATATATGAATATGGACCAAATGAATATATTTCACCAACAGGAAATGTCCGCCATCATAGCGGGCAGGAAATTATCTCTCTAGAAGATTATCGGAATCGCCATGCTCAGTATAAATCTGATCAGCATCTTAGAGAAGCTCATGCTGCTTTCCCTTGGGTGGTCACTTGGGATGACCACGAAGTGGAAAATAACTATGCAGGAGGGATTCCGGAAAAAGGCCAGTCAGCTGAAGCATTTATTAAACGCAGGGCAGCAGCTTATCAGGCATACTATGAGCACATGCCACTCCGGTTATCTTCCATGCCAAATGGTGATGGTATGCAGTTGTATAGGGAGTTCAGCTATGGCAGCCTGGCGTCATTCCTTGTGCTTGATTCCCGGCAATATCGGGATGACCAGGCAAATGGTGATGGGAGCAAGCCGCATACACCGGAGTCGCTTGATCCAGCCCGGACTCTCCTTGGCAAAGAACAGGAACAGTGGGTTGAAAGCAATCTTAGTACCTCCCATGCCCATTGGAATGTGCTTGCACAGCAGGTGTTTTTTGTCCAGAGGAACTTCGGGACAAGTGCTTCGCCGAAGTTCAGCATGGATGCATGGGATGGATATCCTGCTGCCAGGGAGCGCCTGGCTGATTTCGCAGCTTCAAACAATATCGAAAATCTGATCGTCCTGACTGGAGATGTTCATGCAAGCTGGGCTTCCAATATTCTAACAGACTATGATGATCCAAATGCAAAGCTAATTGGGGCCGAATTTGTCGGAACCTCTATCACATCAGGAGGGAACGGATCAGATGTGAGAGCAGATACGGAAAAGACGCTTGCAGAGAATCCGCATATTAAGTTTTTTAATAATTATAGAGGCTATGTCCGCTGCCGGGTAACACCAGAGCAATGGCGTGCGGATTATCGGGTTCTTCCATTCGTAACAGAGCCAGGAGCGGATATTTCAACAAGAGCATCATTTGTTTTTGAAAAAGATCAGGCTGGATTGAAGCAGGTTTCGGCTTCTGCTGTCCCTCAGGGAGTCCGAATATCTGCCGAGGTTGAGGAAGACCGTCATCGTGCCCATAACCGGGCACATGAAAAGCAGCTTAAGAAAAAGCACGAAAAGGTATTACATTAATAGGACGGTGAGAAGATGATTTCTAACATTGGCATTCCAGGCTTAATTCTTGTTCTTGTCATTGCCTTGATCATATTTGGGCCATCCAAGCTTCCCGAAATTGGGAGGGCGTTTGGGCGGACATTAACTGAGTTTAAAAGCGCGGCAAAAGACATAGTGTCAGATGAGGGAATGAAAGAAGAGAAAAAGCCGGCACTTTCAGATTTGAAAAGAGAAAAGTAGGGAATAAAAATACAGGTGCAAATTAGCCTGTATTTTTATGTGTATTAATATGTGAATAATTTCACATAATGTTCATTTTTGAATAATCCATAACAACAAGAAGTATATTATATTAATACTGTACTAATATTGTTTAATAATTTTAAATGCCACCAAGGAGGCATAACAAACCATGAAAAAAATATTTCAGTTATTATTAATAATAGGCTTAGTCATGACGCCTTTTTTTACAAGCGCTCATGTGAAATGGTTCACGAATGTGGCGCCTCATAAGGAAACCATTGAAAATATATTATCACCTTTATTCATGGGACTGGCCCTGGCGGCTGCGATTGTCCTTGCGCTATTGACATTGATTATCCCAAAGACTTCACAATGGGCTAAAGTCAAAAAGCTTGATGACTGGCTCTCAGGATTCCGCAAATACAGCAGATATATCCTGAAGTATGGAACTGCTGCGGCGTTAATAATCCAGGTAACGAACGGAACATTGTTTGCGCCTGAATTTCATTTAACCAGCACGATTGCTATGATATTAACGTGGGCTACGATTGGCTTTCTGCTAATTCCTCATCATATCTCCACAAAGGCCGGAGCGGTTATTTTACTGGGGCTGTTTGTGTACGTTACCATGCAGAATGGCATTTTCCATATGCTTGATTATGGATATTATGTTGCCATTATTGGAGTCCTGATGGTCGGCAGCACGAAGCTCGAGAAGGTTGGATTTCCATTCTTATATTTGGGCACAGGTTTATCTTTATGCTGGGTGGCTGTCGAAAAATGGGTATATCCAAGCATGTCACTGGATATTGTGGCCAATCATGGAGTCCCTACATTCGGATTTGCACCTGCTGCATTCGTTGTTATGGCTGCATTCATTGAATTTGTGGTCGGTTACCTTCTTGTAGTAGGGATTCTTAACCGTGTAGTTGGCTTCGTCGTGACAGTTATTTTCATCACTACCACAATGCTGTTTGGCATGACAGAAGTGATCGGTCATTTTATGATCCATAGTGTGCTGATTATTTTCATCATTGAAGGGGTGTCTTTCTATAACCCGCCGATCAAGCTGCACAAAACTAAGGGGGATCAATTTGTGTTTGTATTCCTGAATTTTATTTTCGTCCTTGCTACATTCATTTTAATTTATTACCGATTTGCATAAGCATTGACATTTTGAACAAAATGGAATATGATTAATTTAAATAGTTGAATAGTTTCTCCTAAAGGGGAGTAGCTTTTACAGCAGAGTCGTCATTTCGGAGTTAAGTGCTCCCGGCTTTGTTGGCAACCTTAACGTTGTTAGCAAGACCTTTGCCTGTTTCAGGTAAAGGTCTTTTTGTTTTTTTAAACCTTTACCGCTTGCTGGTAGAGGTTTTTTTATTCCCCTATAAAGACAGGCAATGAAAATCCTCAATCGACATAACTGCAGGGAAACAGTGCGAAGCTTTCAATACTTAAAAAATAAAGGAAAGGAGACCAAGATGAAAAAAGCTAAGATATCATTTGCTGAACTAATTAAGAAAAACAAAGAAGAGCTGCTGAGAGATCAAGCAATGCTTGAGAAAATTGAAAAGCGTTTAGACGAAAAATACACAAAGGTGAAATAAGGGAGGTTGTTTAGATGGAATTATCACTAATACTTGAGTATGGATGGGTGCTGCTGCTGCTTGTGGCGCTGGAGGGTTTATTGGCTGCTGATAACGCGCTGGTGCTGGCGATTATGGTTAAGCATCTTCCGGAGGAGCAGAGGAAAAAAGCTTTATTCTACGGGTTGGCAGGAGCCTTTGTTTTCCGATTCGGATCTCTATTTGCGATTTCGTTTTTAGTAGATGTTTGGCAGGTTCAGGCCATTGGAGCGCTCTACCTGCTGTTCATCGCGGCTAACCACATTTTAAGAAAGTTCCTTGTGAAAAAAGGCGAGGAAGATGCAGGGGTTACGAAAGAAAAGAAAAAGTCAGGCTTTTGGATGACTGTTTTTAAAGTGGAGCTTGCTGATATTGCTTTCGCAGTAGACTCAATCCTTGCAGCTGTAGCACTGGCTGTAGCGCTTCCGGATTCAGGACTTGGCCATGTAGGCGGGCTTGATGGCGGAAAGTTCTTTGTCATCTTTGCCGGCGGTATGTTCGGATTGATTATTATGCGTTTTGCTGCAAACCTCTTTGTGGATCTTCTTCACAGGAGACCTGGACTTGAGATTGCAGCGTTTGGTATTGTCGGATGGGTTGGTGTTAAACTGGCTGTCTACACAATGTCCCATCCGGCGCTGGCCATCCTGCCAGAAGGATTTGCCAAGTCGACCGGATGGAAAGTTACTTTCTATGCAGTCTTAATTGGTATTGCGTTAGCTGGATGGTTCCTTTCCAAGGAAAAACAGGAAATGCCAGCAGAGGAAAAAGCAAGCTGATCAAGCAGGGCGGGGGTTTTCCGCCCTGTTTTTTTAATGAGCACTATTCAATCAAACGTTTGATTGAATACCCATGAGCCCGGCGCTGGCTTGCCATTCTTCTTTCAGGATGCTCATTTCTATTAAGCTCCAATAATCATTTTTAACTTTATTGGTCTGCCTGAGAAGTCCTTCTTTTTGGAAACCTGCCTGCTCGTAAATCTTAATAGCAGGCAGATTAAAATCAAAAACCCCGAGACTGACTCTATTTAATTTTAGCTCCTGGAAGGCTAAGTTCAGGATTTGATGAATCATTTCTGAAGCATACCCTTTCCCCCGTGCTGCGGGGTGGATGAAAACCTTGCCAATCCTCGCAGTTTCGTTGACACGGTCTACTCTGCCAAGGGAAATATGACCGATGATTTCATCGTTTGCTATAACTTTGCAGATATAATCCGAGCTGGTTTCCAGATTCGCAGAGCGGATATACTTAGCAAGCTGTTCGTGATCAAGCGGGAATTTGAAATGAGCACCGCTCCACTGAACCATTAATTCGGGTGTGCTGATCCAGCTGATGAGCAAATCGAAATCTTTTTCTGTAAAAGGTTCTAATTTTAACATGGGAATCTCCTTCTTATTAATCATCTGCTTGTGCTGTTTCTTATCTATTTTACAGAGTTCAGGAAAAATCCTTCTAAAGTAAGCTTTAAATAATAGTAATTAGCACAAATTAATTTAAAGAACCATAAGGAAGGAGCAAATGAATTGACTAGAAGAGATGAGCAAAATAAAAAACAGGCACAAGGTCCAAAAGGAGAGGGAGCTTGTCAATGAGTTTGGAAAATATAAGGGGGATCAGCCGGTTCCGCTGCCTAATGATTATGATGAGATAGAGTATTAGAAAAAGCAGGATAATCCCTGCTTTCTTAAAAGGTAAGAAAGTATAAAATTTTGAACGTCGATAACTGTCTAGCTCCAGCGCCTACCCCCTCGAGGTCACAAGACGAGCCTCCCAAAAGGCAAAGGACGCCTTTCCGTGAGGCTCGTCTTGTGCTTGAGGCCCCCAGGATGGGGGTCATGCAGACGTTGCCACAGGACGTGGCGTTCTTAGTCTCCGTTCATTCGTGGGCAAGGCGCTTGCGCTTTTCTTATCTAAGTCTCTGGCCTTAGATTATTTTATGCTGAGGGAGCTTAATCCTTCTTGTATTCTTTTTTAAACTATAGTTAAGAAAAGCAAGAAGGGGAAAATGTAGTCCAGCTGTTTACATTCATTACATTTCCTCCTTTAATGGTTCTCATCAATCCAAAACAGCTCATCTAAAGGTATTTCCAAGTGTTTGCTGATTAAGAGGCAGACACGTATGGTCGGGTTGTATTTTTGTGCTTCAATCAAATTCATCGTTTGCCGGGTTACGCCAACAAGCTTTGCCAGTTCTCCCTGAGTTAAACGCCCTTTTTCAATGCGTACAAGCTTTACCTTGTTTTTTATAGTGAACTCTTTCAAGTGCCTCACTCATTTCATTTCCTTTTCTTCCCTTTATTGTAATATATATTTATATAAAGTAAAATATATATTACATTTTTTCAAAAAAAAAGCCTGTTGAGGCTTAGAAACTATTTGGCAAAACCCGTGACTTCTTTTCCAATTTACATGCTCTATAGCGTATTCCCTATATTTTTGATAGTTACAAAAATCCCCGATGCTTTGGCAACCACCTGGTCCTGATCATTGTAAATCAGGCAATCTGTGTGGCTGAGGCTTCTTCCTCTTTTTACAAGGTGAGCTTCGGCAATAAGATATTCACCTGTGGCCCCCTTTAAGAAACTGACCTTCAAATCAGCAGTGACCACTGATTGCATCTGGTTTTCATCGGGCTCGAAAATATTCCCCATCGCTACATCCGCCAGAGTGGAAATGATCCCTCCATGCACCAGTCCGGCGCTGTTAATAAAGAGCGGCTGGATGGGCAAAGTGACTTTCATATGGCTTTCACTGATTCTTTCGTAATGGAATTTCAGAAACTCATCAAAAGGCTGTTTGATTAGCATTTGCTACACTCCAATTTCTTTAAGTTAAAATGGTAATTCCAGATTTTTTGTAAAATCCCTGCTAATTTGTTGATAAGAGGCTCTATAAATTAATACAAGGTTTCTTAAAATCAAAAAAAATGATATTATTTTCAATAAATTCAAAAAAAGGCGGGGCTGGAAGTGGCAAAAGTAGAGAATATTAGTTTCGCAGAAAACTTTCCGATTTCATTTAAGGAACTGGAAGAAGAAGCAGAGAAAGTGATAGGGGCCGGCGGATTTGGCTATGTCCAATCAGGAGCCGGCGGAGAAGAAACGCTGAAAAAGAATATCGAATCCTTTGCAAAATATTCAATTGTACCAAGAATGCTTAGAGATGTTTCAGTGCCGGATATAAGTGTGAACTTATTTGGAAAAACATATCCTTATCCAGTTTTCCTGGCACCAATTGGAATGCAGCGCCTTGAACACAGTGAGGGAGAGCTGGCATCTGCCCGGGCGGCAGCTTCGTTTGGAGTTCCTTTTATACAAAGCACAGTATCCAGTTACTCCATTGAACAAATCGTTAAAGCAACTGGCACGAGTCCAAAATGGTTTCAATTATATTGGTCCAATTATGAAGAAGTATCATTCAGCATGATTCGCCGTGCGGAGGAAGCAGGGTATGAGGCAATTGTGTTAACGGTTGATACGGTTATGATGGGATGGAGGGAAGCCGATTTAAGAAATAACTTTTCCCCGTTAAAGCTTGGCTACGGAAAAGCAAATTATGAAAGCGATCCAGTCTTTATGGCTTCTCTCCAGGACGGCGATGTCGTACAGGGAATCCTTGATAATATTCATCATCCAACATTAAGCTGGGAGCATATTGCCAGATTAAAAGAGAAAACAAGTCTGCCAATTTTATTAAAGGGCATTCTCCACCCTGAAGATGCCAGGCTGGCCGTTGAAAAAGGGGTAGACGGAATCATTGTCTCCAATCATGGCGGCAGACAGCTTGATGGAGTGATTGCGGCGATTGATGCGCTTGAACCGATTGCGAAGGAGGTTAAAGGGCAGATTCCAGTATTGTTTGACAGCGGCATTCGCAGAGGTTCAGATGTGGTTAAGGCTCTGGCACTGGGAGCTGACGCCGTTTGTCTGGGGCGGCCGTATGTGTACGGCTTGGCCATTGGCGGGCAGGAAGGAGTTGAAAAAGTGCTTGCCAACTTTATAGAAGAAACAAAAGTGTCCCTCTCTCTTGCGGGGGTGGGGAGTTTAAAGGATATTGCTGGTCTGCGGTTAATTCGATAAAACTTTCTTAAAAAAATCCTGGGTTGTTGACAGTTGAGACTGTGTTTAATAATATACCTGTAGGGGTACATGATTAATATGCCATACTAAAGGAGATGCAGTCATGTTCGATTACACAGCTGAAACCGAAAAATCAATTAAAGATGCGATATCCTCACTGGAAGGAAGTCTGAAGGACGAAAAGTTCGGAGTTCTATGGCAGTTTAATGTTCAGGAGAAGCTGCAGGAAAAAGGCTTGGAATATAACGAGGCATTCCATGTGTTAGAGGTATGTAATCCGAATGAAGCTCATCGCGTTTTAACACAGAATAAAATGGCCGGCTACTTCCTGCCTTGTAAAATTGTCGTCTATGAAGACAAGGGCAAAACGAAAATTGGGATGCCTAAGCCGACAAGTATGATTGAGCTAATCAATGACGAATCTGTTCAAATCTTCGCTGCAGAAATTGAAGAGCGCTTAATCCAGTGCATCAAAAAAAGTATATAATCTAAAAGAATGATGACAGTGCGGGAATAATTTGTTAAGCTTGAAACAGCTTATCAAATTAAATATCTATGTAACTACTAGGGGTGCCCCGAATGTGCGGGCTGAGAGGAAAGCGCTTATAGCTTTCCGACTCTTATGGACCTGATCTGGTTAATGCCAGCGGAGGGAAGTAGGATTTGACAGTATGTCGATTCATATACTTAAACCAAGCCGGGTCCTTTGTGGGGATCCGGCTTTTTTGTATACATACTTCTCATCCAGATAAGCAATCAGGCTGCCCTTTTAGAAAGGAGGTTTAGATGAACAGAACCCGATTGTTGACTACGATGGCACTATTTACGGCGATTGGGACACTGGGATCCCATTTGCTCTGGTTTCCGGCAGGTATAGCCAAGGCCTATCCGATTCAGCATGCGGTAAATGTATTGGCAGCGGTGACTCTTGGACCCCTGCCGGCAGCTGCCGTTGCTTTTATGATTGCTTTGCTGCGTAATATGCTTGGATTCGGGACGCTGCTTGCGTTTCCGGGCGGAATGATCGGTGCGTTTTTGGCTGGTGTCCTTTACTTGAAATACGGCCGGAAAATATGGGCTGCCGCTGGCGAGGTTTTGGGCACCGGTATAATCGGAGCATTGTTTGCTGTTCCGTACGCAAAATTTCTCATGGGCAGTGCAAATGGTGCATTCTTCTTTGTGCCGCCGTTTCTGGTCAGCAGCATTGCCGGTGCGGCAATAGGCTTGTTGGTGTTAGCGAAGGTTAAAGAGAAGAATTTGGTTCAGAATATGTGATGATATTGGGCTGGAGAAGTAAGATAGGTTAGCAGAGTAAGGGAGAGCAGCATAACAATCAAGCTTTATGAGCGATTTTCAAAAGTTATGGGCGAAATTCAAAAATTTATGAGCGATTTTTAAGAGTTATGGGCGAAATTCAAAATTTATGAGCGATTTTCAAAAGTTATGGGCGAAATTCAAAATTTATAAGCGATTTTTAAGAGTTATGAGCGAAATTCAAAATTTATGAGAGAAAAACACCAAGTTAGAAAATCGGTAAAAAACAATTAGAATGTTAGAAAACTGCTAGGGGCGCTACGGCTGAGATAAGGAGCTTTTCCTTGGTCCCTTGGAACCTGATCTGGATAATGCCAGCGCAGGGAAGCAGTGAGGACCTCATTATATATCCTCATGCTTTTTCCCCGGCAGCTTCTGTATTTAATTAAGGAGGCTATTTTTTATGACTTTTTCAGAAATTCTGCGCAAGGAAAATGAAGATTTGTTTCAGCTGATATTTGAACATCCATTTGTTCAGGGGATCGGGAGAGGGGATGTGCCGAAAGAGGCGCTTGCTCATTACATTAAAGCGGACTTTGAGTATTTGAATGCGTTCATGCATATTTACGGAATTGCGATTTCAAAGTCAGCTGAACGTAAGGATATTGCATACTTTAACCAGCAAATAGAATTTGTATTGAACAGCGAAGTACACCCCCACCATAATTTTTGCCAGCAGATTGGGGTGGATTACGAAGCATTGCAGGGATATCCGCTCCCGCCGACAGCCGATCATTATGTAAAGCATATGATGTATCATGCCCATACAGGCGGCATGGGTGAAATACTCGCTGCATTATTGCCTTGCCCATGGACTTATTGGGAAATTGGGCTTGAGCTCATGAAGCAATATGAGCCAGATGAGAACCATCCGTTTTATCCGTGGATCTCTTTTTATGCAAACCTTAGAGTCGAAGCTGTGACCATGAATATGAGAAACCGTTTGGATGAACTTGCTGAAGCGGCATCACCGGAAGAAAGGCAGCGAATGAAAGATGCTTTCCAAAAAAGCTGCCAGCTGGAGCTTGGTTTCTGGGAGATGGCTTATACCTGCGAAGAGTGGCCGGCGGGCAATCCGGCAGCAGTCAGATAGAAAAGCGTAAGCGACTCGCTCACCCCCGACACCTCGAGGGGCAGGCTGCTTGCGCTAGAGAGTTATCGAAGTTCAAAATTTTATACTTTCTTATTTAATAAGAAAAACGCCTGCATTTGCTTTATGGCAGTGCAGGCGTTTTTTCAAAATCCCATCTGTAGTGAGCGGTAATGGGAGTCTTAAAAGAAGATAGTTTTACTTCTGCTGCAAATGGGGTGGAGTTATGTATTACGTATGGAATGCCATCTTTAGTCCGTTTGTCAGATATGAAAGCCACATGGTCGAATTTAGGAGAAAGGAAAACCACAATGTCCCCCGGCTGCCATTGCTGAAGGTTCTTAACATCTCCTGGAATCAGCTCTGTTGTTAATGACTTTGCGAACCGGCTAAAAAAGATATTCTGGTTTGGCACCCTTCTGAAATCAATGTTCGGATCAGGCCTGCCCTGGACTCTTGAATACAAGTCCGTATTTTCGGCGATATCCTGATCAATAAGATCCTTTATGGTTACATCAGCCCCTTGGAAACCTCTCCAAATCACGTCTGTACAGACACCTTCGCCATCGGGCGGATAGCCTCCCGAATAGTAGGCACTTTTATATGGTGTTCGCTGTTCCACTTCTTTTCTGGCTGTCAGGACAATATCAAGTGGATCGGCAATGCCGTTTAGATTTGAATCGGCCTTTGAATAATCAGCAGGCACCTCCAATTTCTTTGCAAAAGGATTTTCATAATGAATGCCGACGGAATCAAGAATGATTCCACTCCGGAAAAAAAGAATGAAAAATAACAGCACCCGATTATGGAAAAAACAGGCTGAATGCATCAGCCTGTTTTGTATTTTAATCCATTGGCAATGTGTTATGAAGATTTGGAGGTGCAGGCTTAAGCATTGGCTTGTCTCCTTCCGGCTTCGGATTGCTTACATATTTGTATTCTCCCTGGCCATCAAGTGCAGGGCCCTGTGCCCATCTGCCAGTACTGCTTTCTTCGCCTGCTGACAGGTTGTAGAGTGTGTAAGAGATATCTGTGCGTTCATTTTCCCGCGGGAAGGTGCTCGGGACAAGAAGGCCTTCTTTTTCCTCAAGCTCAGCTATTGCTGCAGCCCATTGGTTTTGGTGGTATGCGTCTCTGGCAATCAGGACGGAAAGCAGATCTTTAATGCCCTTATCATCTGTCATTTCATAGAGGCGTGCAGCCTGCAGGCGGCCCTGTGATTCTGCATTTAAGTTTGAACGGAAATCTGCTAATAAGTTTCCGCTGGCTGTAATATAAGTACCCATCCAAGGGTTCCCTACACTGTCAGCCGGACGGGCACCAAGTCCGGAGACAATGGCATGCTGGGGATTCATTCCTCCCATGATCGCGCCGACGACTGGATCCTTCGCTGCTTCTTCCTGCTGATTAACAGGGGCATCGTCCATCAGTCTGGCAACCATTGTCGCGAGCATTTCCACATGTCCAATTTCCTCAGTTCCAATATCGAGAAGAAGATCACGATATTTTTCATTTCCGCGAGTGGCCCAGCCCTGAAACATGTATTGCATGGCAACGGTCATTTCACCATATTGGCCGCCAATCAGTTCTTGCAGCTTTTTCGCAAAAACGGGGTCCGGACGTTCCGGCTTCGCTTCAAATTGCAATTCCTTTACATGAAAAAACATCTAAATTCCTCCATTTCTT
>NZ_BCUY01000032.1 GCF_001591465.1 Cytobacillus firmus NBRC 15306 | reverse complement strand
CCAAAAGCTTAATGTAGTAAGGAAAGTTGATATTAGTCTGCCCAGAAAAATAAAAAACGCCCCGGCATAATACCGGGACGCATATAAAAAACATTTTATTATGTTTAAGAATATGTTCCCTACGCCGGTATTAGCCAGATCAGGTTCAAAGGGTCAGCATCTTAAGGATGAAGTCTCAACCGGCACACCGGTTCCCCTACATTTCTTGCTATTTAATTTTAACAGGCATGAATACTTTCCATTATTATTATAGCAGACAATATTAAAATAGACAGCATTTGATAATTATTTCATTTCAATAGTCCGGCTACCTTTCAAGTCTTTAAATTTCTCAAGTTCACCTGAAATTCGATCAGCAGCTGAAACTTTTCCCATATATCACTTAATGAAGATTTGTTTTTATCTGCTTTAAGTGTAGCCTTTTTTAGCAGGCCTTTTGTTTTGTCGGGAACCTCCGCATAGCGTTTTGCTCTGGAAGAAAATTTTTTATAGCCGTCTTTATAGTCTTTCGTTTCTATTTCAGGCATAGCCATCACTCCTATATTGATAATTCGTAAAAACAATTATAATCTATTATTTACCGCATACCTGACATGACATAAACATTTAACCAGGAGAAAAAAATGGAAACAGCCTTCAAAGCTGTGACAATATTTTAGTGGGAGCTGATATTTATGCTTGAGAAATGGCTGAAGGAATCAAATTATACAGTAATACTATCTGGAGCAGGAATGTCAACGGAAAGCGGGCTGCCTGATTTCAGGTCAGCCAATAATGGCTTATGGAACGGGAAAGACCCTGGGAAAATTGCCAGTACTGAAGCATTGAATGAAAATGTGAAGGAGTTTATAGAATTTTATCGGCACCGGGTAATCGGGCTCAAGGAGTGCAGCCCCCATAAAGGCCACTATATTCTTGCTGATTGGGAAAAGAGAGGCATTTTAAAGAGTATTATCACACAGAATGTTGATGGATTTCATCGGCTGGCCGGGAGTGAAAGTTTATCAGAGCTTCATGGGAATCTGCAGACACTCCATTGCCAGGAATGTAAAAAAGAGTACCCAAGCGAGGGGTATTTGCATGGACACATTCGATGTAATTGCGGGGGGATGCTTCGTCCTTCAGTAGTTCTGTTTGGAGAAATGCTGACTGAGCAGGCTTTAGATTTTGCAGCAGAAGAATCAGAAAAGGCAGAACTTTTTATAGTTCTGGGATCATCCTTGACTGTGACACCGGCCAATCAGTTTCCGCTGATAGCGAAACAAAACGGAGCAAAACTGGTAATTATTAACATGGGACCCACTGATTTTGACTTTTATGCTGATGAAGTGATCCATGACCGCAAAATTGGTGAAGTACTCGAAGAACTTGATCGTGCCTTAATGCAGTGGGAGAATGAGAAATTATAAAAACTATGATTTTTTGAGCCAATCCCCTATAATGGACAATGAACATGATTACTGCTGTTTCAAGCGATATGATATATAAGGAGTGTTCAGCATGTTATCAAACATCGGTATTCCAGGTTTAATTCTCATCCTGGTTCTGGCTCTTATTATTTTTGGTCCTAAGAAACTTCCTGAAATAGGGAGAGCATTCGGGGAGACCTTAAAAGAATTTAAGAAATCTACCCGTGATCTCACTAAAGATGATGATGGTGATGATAAAAGAAAATAGCCTACTGGTTTAGAAACCGGCTTTGCAGACGATTAGTCTTCGAAGCCGGTTTTTCTATTTTATGGCTTTCGAACTGAGTGAATGGGTATAGAAAAGAAGGAAAAGAAAAAATAGTTGACTGACATGTATATACAAGATAAAATGAAAGCGTAAACAGTTCATGTATATACAAGTTAGTTTGTGTGTAATGGATAGATTTATAAAAATCGAGAACGATAATAAGAACCTTATAACTGTTTTTTTCTTTAATATGAAAACGGTAACAGGAGGAGAGTTTAGAATGGCCACAAATAAAGAGTCAGCAGAGCAAATCGTAGAAGCTATCGGGGGCAGGGATAATATCGCTGCGGCCACTCATTGTGTAACACGGCTGCGTTTTGCGTTAAAAGATGAAGGAAAAGTCAATAAAGAAAAGCTCGAAGATATTGATATTGTGAAAGGTTCCTTTTCCACCAATGGACAATTCCAGGTTGTGATCGGACAAGGCCTCGTTGATAAAGTATATAAAGAAATGACAGATGCAACCGGAATCGGCGAATCGTCAAAAGAAGAAACCAAAAGTGCTGCTGCCGAAAACTTAAATCCTTTGCAGCGCGGAATTAAAACACTGGCGGATATTTTTATTCCAATCCTCCCGGCTATCGTAACAGCTGGTTTGCTGATGGGAATCAACAACATTATGACAGCGCCGGATATTTTCTTCGATGATAAGTCGTTTGTTGAAGTTTATACAAACTGGGCTGATCTGGCGAGCATCATTAACCTGATTGCCAATACCGCTTTCGTATTCCTTCCAGGTTTGATTGGATGGAGTGCTGTAAACAGGTTTGGCGGAAGTCCGCTTCTTGGTATGGTGCTTGGTTTGATGCTAGTGCATCCGGATCTTTTAAATGCATGGGGCTATGGTGCAGCAGAGGAAGTTCCGAAGTGGAATTTATTTGGTCTTGAAGTTGAAAAGGTAGGTTATCAGGGCCAGGTATTGCCTGTATTATTTGCTTCATACGTATTGGCTAAGATAGAGGCATTTCTTCGAAAAAGAATTCCTGATGCTTTTCAGCTTCTGACTGTCGCGCCAATAGCTTTACTGATCACTGGATTTCTTTCTTTTATTGCCATTGGACCAATTACATTCACGATCGGCAGCTGGATTACAAATGGAGTTGTCGGAATCTTTGATGCTGTTCCAGCCCTTGGAGGCTTGATTTATGGAGGATTATATGCACCTTTAGTTATCACTGGCATGCATCATACATTCCTGGCAGTTGATCTGTAGCTAATCGGCAGTATTGGCGGAACGTTTTTATGGCCGATGGTGGCACTGTCCAATATCGCACAGGGTTCCGCCGCTTTTGCCATGATGCTGTTAAGCAAAGGGAACGAAAAGCTGAAAGGGCTTGCGCTTACATCTTCAATATCAGCATGGCTGGGCGTTACCGAGCCGGCAATGTTTGGGGTTAACCTTCGCTTCAAATACCCGTTTTTTGCAGCGATTATAGGGTCAGCGATTGCAGGAATATTCATCACTATTAATGCAGTTAAGGCACCTTCGATCGGTGTAGGAGGCTTGCCGGCATTCTTCTCCATCTTTGCGGAAAACTGGGGTGCTTTCTTTATCGGAATGGGAATCGCTCTTGTTGTGCCGTTTGTATTAACTTTAGCTTTCTCGAAATTTAAAAAAGCTTAAATAAAATGATTGATGCCATGGGGTTCTATGATTCCATGGTATCGCCATTTTTAGGCATACTCAAATTTTTATTGTACCGGAGGTCGCATTATGAAGAAGCAATGGTGGAAAGAAAGTGTGGTTTATCAAATCTACCCTCGGAGCTTCATGGATAGCAATGGAGATGGAATAGGAGATTTACAGGGAATTATCTCAAGGCTTGATTACTTGAAAGAGCTTGGAATTGATGTGGTCTGGCTTTCTCCAGTTTATAAATCTCCAAATGATGATAATGGCTATGATATCAGTGATTATCAGGATATTATGCGTGAGTTTGGAACAATGAAGGATTGGGAACAGCTTCTTGGAGAGTTGCATAAAAGAGGCATCAAACTCATTATGGACCTGGTGGTGAACCATAGTTCAGACGAGCATATCTGGTTTTCAGAAGCAAGGAAATCGAAAGATAATCCATATAGGGATTACTATATTTGGCGTGAAGGAAAGAATGGAAAAGAGCCGAATAACTGGGGCAGCAATTTCGGCGGATCTGCCTGGGAGCTTGACGAACGTACAGGAGAATACTATTTGCACCTGTTTTCAAAAAAACAGCCTGATCTAAACTGGGAGAATCCTAAATTGAGAAAAGAAATATACGACATGATGACCTGGTGGCTCGAAAAAGGGATTGATGGATTCAGAATGGATGTGGTCAACTTTATCTCCAAAGTGGAGGGACTTCCTGATGATGAACCTAAGCCCGGGAAGAAATATGGTTCTGGAAGCAAGTATTATCGAAACGGCCCAAAAATTCATGAATACCTGCAGGAGATGAATGAAAAGGCCTTATCGAAGTATGATGTTCAGCAAAGATGCTGGCAACATTGCTGCATATGATGAAGGGAACTCCATATATTTATCAGGGCGAAGAAATAGGAATGACGAATGTCCGGTACTCAAGCATTGATGAATACAGAGATATAGAAACACTTAACTTTTATAATGAAGCTCTTAACGATGGCTGGACAGAGGAAAAGGCACTGGAGGCCATCTATGCAAAAGGGCGTGACAATGCAAGGACACCAATGCAATGGGATTCTTCCAGGCACGGAGGATTTACGGAAGGAACCCCATGGATAAAAGTAAATCAAAACTATAAAGACATTAATGTCGAAAAGGCCATGAAAAAACCTGACTCTGTTTTTCATTATTATAAAAAGCTTATTGAACTTAGGAAGAAAAATGAAATTATTATTTACGGAAAGTATAACCTTATACTTCATCATCATCCCGAAGTCTACGCCTATACAAGAACACTTGGCAATCAGATTCTTCTAGTCATGTGCAACTTCTATGGCGATAACACTGAAGCAGAACTCCCTGCAGACATTCAGGAGAAAAAATTCGAACCGTTGATTGGGAATTATAAAGATATACAAATTAGCAGAACAATTAAACTTCGTCCATACGAAACTCAGGTGCTTCTATTTAACAGCTAAAAGAAAAGCATTATCTAAAAAAACTAAAACAGGTGATTCTAAATGAAACAACCGTGGTGGAAAAAAGCAGTAGTATATCAAATTTATCCGAAAAGCTTTAACGACACGACAGGAAATGGAGTTGGAGACATTCCCGGAATTATTGCCAAGCTTGATTACTTAAAAGAATTAGGTGTGGATGTTGTCTGGCTGACACCAATCTATAAATCTCCACAGCGTGATAACGGATACGACATCAGCGACTATTTCAGCATTCATGAAGAATATGGAACAATGGCAGACTTTGATAAGCTTCTTGAAGAAGCTCATAAGCGTGACATAAAAATCATTATGGACATTGTTGTTAACCATACATCCACTGAACATGAATGGTTTCAGGAAGCAAAAAAATCCAAAAACAATCCGTATCGGGATTTTTATATCTGGAAAGACCCAAAGGCAGATGGAAGCGAGCCGACAAACTGGGAATCCAAATTCGGCGGAAATGCATGGGAATATGATGAAGCAACCGGCCAATACTATCTTCACCTTTTTGATGTTACACAGGCAGATCTCAATTGGGAAAATGAAGAGCTGCGCAGCAAAGTGTATGACATGATGGAATTCTGGTTTAAAAAAGGTGTTGATGGCTTTAGACTAGACGTAATCAATCTTATTTCTAAAGATCAGGAGTTTCCGGATGATGACGGTTCTGTACCTCCGGGGGACGGCAGGAAGTTCTATACAGACGGCCCTCGTGTTCATGAATTCATGCATGAAATGAATAAAAAAGTCTTCTCAAAGTACGACAGTATGACAGTCGGGGAAATGTCATCTACAACAATTGATCATTGTATAAAATATTCCAATCCCGAGCGGGAAGAATTAAGCATGACGTTCAATTTTCATCATTTAAAAGTGGACTACCCCAATGGGGAGAAATGGGCACTAGCTGAATTTGATTTTAGGGCTTTAAAACAGATATTATCGAAATGGCAAAAAGAAATGCATAAGGGCGGAGGGTGGAATGCCCTATTTTGGTGCAATCATGATCAGCCTCGGATTGTATCAAGATATGGCGATGACAAACACTATCACCGGGAATCTGCAAAAATGCTGGCGACAGCCATTCATATGATGCAGGGAACTCCATATATTTATCAGGGTGAAGAGTTTGGCATGACGAACCCGGGCTTTGAGAGCATAGATGAATACCGAGATGTAGAATCATTGAATGTTTATTCTATCCTTAAGGAAAAAGGAATGGCAGAAGAAGAAATTATTAATATTCTCAAAAGCAAATCGCGCGATAACTCCCGGACACCGGTTCAGTGGGATAGCTCTGAAAATGCCGGATTCACCGATGGAACACCATGGATTCATGTTGCAGCCAATTACAGGGAAATCAACGCCGAAAAAGCATTAAAGGACGAGAATTCTATATTTTATCATTATAAAAAGCTCATCCAGCTTCGCAAGCAGTACGATATTATCACCTATGGCGACTATGAACTGATTTCTGAGGATCACCCTGATGTATTTGCTTATGTTCGAAATGGTGACAATGAAAAACTGTTGGTCGTAAATAATTTTTATGGGAAAGAAACATCGTTTACCCTTCCTGATCACATTCACGCAGATGAATATAAAGGAGAAATCTTACTGACCAATTACAATCAGTCACCTCCAGCTGCGGAGACCATCCATTTAAGGCCATATGAATCCGTTATCTATTATTTAAGGAAATAGAAAAAATCCCCCCGGCCTGCGGGGGGATTTTCCATATACCAAAATTCATTAAAACAGCATTCCAGCTATGGCGGCACTTAGCATAGATGCGAGGGCGCCGGCAGCAACTGCCTTCAAGCCAAGCCGGGCAATATCCTGCCTGCGATTTGGAGCCAATCCCCCAAGTCCTCCAAGCAGAATGCCCAATGAAGAAATATTGGCAAATCCGCAAAGGGCAAAGCTTACAATTGCCACCGTTTTATCAGATAAAGTTGGGATATCCGGCGCAAAAGCAGAATAAGCAACAAACTCATTCAAAATCAGCTTCTGGCCAATATAGTTTCCAGCCTGTACGGCTTCTGACCATGGAACTCCTATAGCAAACGCAAGAGGCGAGAAAACATATCCCAAAATGATTTCGAGCGTTAAGCCTTCTAACCCAAATAATCCTCCAACCCATCCAAGAAGTCCGTTAATCAAAGCAACCAATGCAATAAAGGCCAGCAGCATGGCTCCGATATTTAAAGCGAGCTCCAGTCCGACACTTGCACCTTTTGCGGCGGCATCAATGACGTTAGCAGAATCGCTATCCACTTCCATATCAAATTCTTTAGGCTCTTCTTTTTCTTCCGTTTCAGGAAGCATTACTTTGGCAAGGACCAGCCCAGCCGGTGCCGCCATGAAGCTTGCGGCCAGAAGATATTCGAGAGGCACTCCCAGTAAAGAATAACCAATCAAAACAGATCCTGCCACAGAAGCAAGGCCCCCGGTCATGACCGCAAATAACTCTGATTTTGTCATATTAGCGATATATGGACGGACCACAAGCGGTGCCTCTGTTTGACCCACAAATATATTGGCTGCTGCCGACATGGATTCAGCTTTTCTGGTTCCGAGAAGCTTAGCCAGTCCCCCGCCGAGAATTTTAATGAAAAACTGCATAATCCTTAAGTAGTAGAGGACGGAAATCAGTGATGAAAAAAAGATTACAACAGGCAAAACCTGAAGTGCGAAAACGAAGGTAATGCCAGATTCATCTGTAAACAAGCCGCCAAATAAAAAATTTATCCCCTGATTGGCATAATTGATTATGTCGTTTACCTTCATTGTGAGCCATTCCAAACCCTTTCTGCCGCCTTCCCATTTAAGAACGAGAAAGGCGAAAATCAGCTGAATGGCAAGCCCGCCTGCTACTGTTCTTAAACTTATCGCCCTTCTATTGCTTGAAAGCAGGAAGGCTATCCCTAAAATGACAATAATACCGAATATCCCCCAAATAAAGTTCATGTTTACACCTCTTCACTATGTAGTAGTTTTCCCGGCAAAAATCAGCAGGGAGAGTTCTGGCGCCAATAATCCTATTCCCTTATGAAACGGCTTATAAAGCTCAATAGTTGTATTATGTACAAAAGGAATAAATTCATGAAAATAGTATGCACGAAGAAAATAATGGGTATAAACGGAAAAAGATGAGCGGGAGCGCTCATCTTTCAGTGTTTTTTTCAATATATTCAAATAAAAATGACTGGCCGTTTCTGTAAAAACGGGGATCGTAGAGTCCAAGCCTTTCATCATCATCAACAAGAACGACAAATGGGGACCATTCATAAAGTGTTTTAGCTTCAGGGGATTGTGAAAACAACTTGTCCAAATCAGCTGTTTCTTCCGATTGAAGCACATACCGGGTTTTCTTTTCAGTAAATAGATTATCATGAAATATTGTGACTTCGCCATCTTTCTTGGTAATAACAGAATAAGTCCACGGTATAAACTCTGCCGATAGGGCAACTTGCTCATAGTGATCGTCATACTGCTTATAAATGAGGTATCCCTGTGCGCTTTGAATTACTACGTGCAGAAGCATAAATGCCCATGCCATTTTAAAATAATAGGGGGATTTTGATTTATTCCTTTTTGTAAAGAAAAAAGCTGTTCCTATTATGGCCCAAAACACTAAATCAACAATCGGAATCGTACCAAAAGTAACCCTCAAAGCTGAAAAAGGCTCCAAATAACCTGTTCCCCATGCATTAAATAGATCACTGGTATTATGTATGAAAACTGCAAGCCATCCCAGCAGAAAAAGTTTCTTATCCTTGACTCTGAATAGCAAAAAGGAGAGCAGCAGAAACAGCAGAGCCCACAGCGGAGTCAGAAAAACGGAATGGGTAATCCCCCTGTGCCACATCTGATAAAGTCCTTCCGTATCCCATAAGCGCGAGATGACATCAATATCCGGAATTTGGCTTGCCCCAACAGCGGTAAGCAAATATGCCCTTCTGGAATTTTTATCCATATCCGTTTTGTCAACTGCACCATAAAGGCTCAAGCCGAATAGAGTATGAGTAATTGTGTCCATTTATTCACCCCTTTTTTACATTTAGTTTCCCTATTATAAGCCTCAAAAAGAGTAATAAAAAGAAATATGCAATCTTAAATGCGTTGCAAACTTTACTTGAGAGAGATAAAATTGAAGGTATTGCAATAATTAAGTGACACATTGATTGCCAGATCAACAAATTTTCATATAAGTAAGTGAGGAACGACTATGTCCAAAAATTTTAAAGAAGAAGTTTTATCCCGCCGAACGTTTGCGATCATTTCCCACCCGGATGCGGGTAAAACGACGCTGACCGAAAAGCTCCTATTATTTGGGGGTGCCATTCGCGATGCAGGTACAGTTAAAGGGAAGAAGACAGGCAAATATGCGACAAGTGACTGGATGGAAATTGAAAAGCAGCGCGGTATTTCTGTTACCTCCAGTGTGATGCAGTTTGAATATAATGGTGCGCGCGTTAATATTCTTGATACCCCTGGTCACCAGGATTTCAGTGAGGATACATATCGCACTCTGACTGCCGTTGACAGTGCGGTTATGATCATCGACTCAGCCAAAGGTATTGAGGAGCAGACACTAAAATTATTCAAAGTCTGCCGCATGAGAGGAATTCCGATTTTTACTTTTATGAATAAGCTGGACCGCCAGGGGAAAGCACCTCTTGAGCTCCTTGCAGAATTAGAAGAAGTCATGGGAATTGAATCTTACCCAATGAACTGGCCAATCGGGATGGGGAAAGAATTCCTTGGAATCTATGACCGGTTTAATAATCGAATTGAGCAGTTCAGAGTAGAGGATGAGGAGCGCTTTATTCCCTTAAATCAGGATGGTGAAATAGAGGGCAGCCATTCCATTAAGGATACTGGGCTATATGATCAGACGCTTGAAGAAATTTTGCTCCTAAATGAAGCGGGCAATGAGTTTTCAAGAGAGAGAATTGCAAAAGGAGAACTGACACCTGTGTTTTTCGGAAGTGCATTGACAAACTTTGGGGTACAGACTTTCCTTGAGTCTTATTTGCAATTTGCACCGCCGCCTCAGCCGAGGAATTCGACTGCAGGGGAAATTGATCCGCTGTCAGAGGAGTTTTCTGGGTTCATATTTAAAATTCAGGCTAATATGAATCCTGCACATCGGGACCGGATCGCATTCTTAAGAATTTGTTCAGGGCAATTTGAGCGAGGCATGGCCGTGAATATTCCAAGAATCGGCAAGTCCATTAAGCTTGCGCAGTCTACACAATTCATGGCTGATGACAGGAGTACAGTTGATTCTGCAGTAAGCGGAGATATCATCGGCATTTATGATCCGGGAACATACCAAATAGGCGATACATTAACAGTTGGCAAAAATAACTTTCAATATGAGCGTCTGCCTCAATTTACACCTGAGCTTTTTGTTAAAGTAACGGCTAAAAATGTCATGAAGCAAAAACATTTTCATAAGGGTATTCAACAGCTGGTTCAGGAAGGAGCCATCCAGCTCTTTAAGACTGTCAAAATGGAAGAGTATCTCCTGGGTGCAGTGGGACAGCTTCAGTTTGAAGTCTTTGAACACCGCATGAAAAATGAATATAACACGGAAGTCTATATGGAAAGACAAGGCTCTAAGATTGCACGCTGGGTCGAAGGCGATGAGGTCAACGAAAATCTTTCCAGCGGAAGAAGTCTCCTGGTTAAAGACCGTTACGGCAAAAACGTTTTTCTCTTTGAAAATGACTTTGCACTCAGATGGTTCCAGGAAAAAAATCCGGATGTAAAACTATATAATCCGATGGATTCGGAATAAAACTGGCGGCCCTTTATGGGCCGTTTTAGCTTTCCATATATTCCTGTCTCAATCCTATTGACATATCTATCAATTGATAATATAGTATTAACACATACACTTTAACGCTAAAAAGCGTTTAAGTTGAAAAGTAGAAATTGAATTCTCAATTAAAGATCTTGTCCGCAGCATAAGTAGAGTAATTGCCGGCAGCAAACAGAAACTGGATGGCCGATGAAAATCCAGGCAGCAATGATCGAAATACAACTGCATCAATCAGGACAATACTTTACAAGTGGGTAAGCAGCATTGCTTATCAATTAGGGTGGTACCGCGGAGCTCCTTCGTCCCTATAGGCGAGAGGGCTCTTTTTGTTTGTATTGAATTACAGGCAAATTTAGGAGGAATACATTATGCATCAAGATCATGCAGCATTAAGTTTAAAGCCCTTGGAGGCACTCATTGTCACTTTCATCATTTTAGGAGGAATCAGCTATTCAATTATTTTTGCCGGGGCAGTTCCCCATATTCCGGTTGTTTTCGCGATAATGGGGTTAATAGCTTACGGTTTAATAAGAAAAGTATCTATAATACAGCTGGAAAAGGGGCTTATTGAAGGTGCCCAATCCGGATTAGGAGCTATTTTCATTTTCTTTTTAATCGGGATGCTGATAAGCAGCTGGATGGCGAGCGGCACGATTCCTACATTTATTTACATGGCTTTGGAAGCAGTAAATGGAAAGTTCTTTTATGCCATTGTATTTGTGGTAGCATCTGTCATCGGCATGAGTATAGGAAGCTCACTTACAACAGCTGCTACATTGGGAGTGGCGTTTATGGGAGTCAGTTCTGCTTTGGGACTCTCGGATGCAATTACGGCTGGTGCAGTTATTTCCGGCGCATTTTTTGGAGATAAAATGTCCCCCCTATCCGATACAACGAACCTGGCATCATCCACCGTTAAGGTGGATTTATTTGAGCATATCAAGACGATGGCCTGGACAACGATTCCTTCGTTTATCATTTCACTGGCAATCTTTGCTTTCCTGTCACCATCGGAGGCAGCATCTGATTTCTCAAAGATTGCCGAGCTGAAAAAAACCTTGCTGGATGAGGGATTGGTACATTGGTACTCCCTGATTCCATTTGCAATTTTGACTATAATGGCCATTAAAAGAGCATCAGCTATTATTACGCTGTCTGCTGGCATCGTGTCTGCATTAATCTTAGCCGTTATCGTCCAAAGAAGCCTCAGCTTGGAAAAAGTTATGACCTTGCTGTTTTCGGGATATTCTTCAAATACCGGTTCAGAGGAAGTTGACGCCCTTTTATCAAGAGGCGGCATGGAAAGCATGATGTTTTCTATTTCTTTGGTATTGCTCGCGCTTTCTATGGGCGGTTTATTCTTTAAGCTTGGCATCCTTCCAGCACTTCTGGAAGGGGTCAAAGGGTTTTTGAATCGGGTGTCAGCCCTTGTGGCGGCAGCAGCAGGAACAGCAATCGGGATTAATTTCCTGCTTGGCGAGCAGTACCTGTCTATTCTCTTAACAGGAAATGCTTTCAGGGAGCCTTTTGAAAAAGCCGGGCTGCATCCGAAGAATCTTTCCAGAATTCTTGAAGATGCAGGCACTGTAGTAAACCCATTAGTTCCGTGGAGTGTCTGCGGAGTATTTCTAACAGGTGTTCTAGGTGTAGAAACAACAGCTTACATGCCGTTTTCATTGTTCTGTCTGCTCAGTCCTGCAATCACCTTAATCTATGGATTTACGGGTTTGAAAATCGAGAAATTATAGAGAAAAGCAGCTGCTTAGGCTGCTTTTTTTTGTGGATAAGGAGCTGTATGGACAAATTATGCAGCACACTGATTGCTTGCATCGCAATAGCTGCTTTAATATAGTTAAAATGTGTTAAATTTTACAGCTTGCATCGATCACAGATTATCTCATACAGTCATTGAAAGGAGCAGAATGTGTGCGAATAAGCGATTTTTCAATCAAAAGGCCAATTTTTACATTGGTTACGATGTTCTTAGTGCTTATTTTAGGGGTTGTCTCCCTCATAAATATTCCATTAAAACTCATACCAGATCTTAATCCTCCTGTAGGAGTTGTAGTCACTTCATATCCTGGAGCAAGTCCCGATGAAATGGTGGAAAAAGTAACAAAGCCGCTTGAGGAAAATCTGGCAACATTGCCGGGGATTAAGACCTTGACTTCTACCTCGCAGGAGAGCGCAAATTTCATTTTGATGCAATTTTCTTGGACTACAGATATTGATGAAATACAAAGTGAGGTCATTCAAAGACTGGACCAGACAAAGCTTCCTGATGAAGCGGATAAACCGCGATTTATGAAGTTTGATCCCGCTCAGTTTCCTATTATTCAATTATCTCTTAGTGCAGATGAGGAGCCTGAAGCATTAAGAAGGCTTGCTGAAGAATTGAACCTTGAACTGACTAAAGTTGAAGGAGTAGCAAGTGTAAATCTCTCTGGAACTGCGATTAAGGAAGTAAGAGTGGAACTTGACCAGGAAAAGCTTAGAGATTTCCAACTTAGCCAGGCGGATGTTGTGGATGTAATTGAATCCAATAATATTTCAATGCCGGGTGATCCTGTTTTGACTGAGGGAAAAGAGCTGACAACCAGAATTATCAGCTCCATTGATTCCCTGGATACACTGAAAAAACTTACGGTAACAGTTGACCCTGCAACAGGCAATAAAGTAAGCCTTGATGATATCTCAGAGGTTCAGCTGACCAGCCAGGATGATCGCACCATCACGCGCACAAACCAGGCTCCGTCTGTCTTACTGAGTGTCCTGCAGCAATCCGATGCTAATACGGCAGAGGTTTCAGACCAATTTATAAAGCAATTGGATAATCTTCTTGAAAAGGAACAGTTTGAAAATATTAAATCAGAAATTCTATTCGACCAGGGGGATTATATAAGTCTTGCAATAGGAAATATCTCCAATTCACTGATTCTCGGCGGTATTTTTGCTATGATTGTGCTGTTTTTCTTTTTGAAAAATGTCAAAAGTCCGCTCATCATCGGAATTTCTATTCCTTATTCAGTTATTTTCACGTTTGTGTTAATGTATTTTTCCGATTTCACCTTAAATATTATGACTCTTGGCGGATTGGCGCTTGGAATAGGCATGCTGGTGGATAATTCCATCGTGGTTATTGAGAATATATACCGCCACTTATCAATGGGGAAAGATCCGAAAACGGCGGCAAGTGTTGGGGCAAAAGAAGTAGGAAGTGCAATTACGGCTTCCACACTGACGACAGTTGCAGTATTCCTCCCAGTAGTATTTATAACTGGAATAATCGGTGAATTGTTTAAGGAGTTTGCCCTGACCATTTCCTTTAGCTTATTTGCATCTCTGGTTGTTGCCCTGACAGTAGTGCCGATGCTTGCGAGCAGGCTGCTGAAGTCTCCAAAAACAAACATGGAGATCAAAAGGCAGGAAACAGGCTTAATGCGATCACTTGAAAAATCCATCAAGTGGTCCTTGCGGAATCGTGCAGCGGTAATAGCTATTACCATGCTGTTATTAGCAGCGGGCAGCTTTGGATTGACCACAGTAGGGACGCAATTTCTGCCAAATGCAGATGAGGGCTTTTTTACGGTGCGTATGGAGCTTGAGAACGGCACTGCACTTTCAGAAACAGAAAAGGCTGTATCAGCTATAGAGGAAGAATTGAAAGATGAAGAAGATGTAGATACATTTGTCAGTCTCATCGGAACTACACAGGAAGGGTCCTTCCGGGGCTTGAAAAATGCCAATATCGCTGAATTGTATATCAAAATGAAAGAGCTGGATCAGCGGGAAAGGTCAACGTTTGAATTTGTCGATGAGGTAAAAAAGGATTTGGAAAGTGCTGCATCAAAGGTTAATGAAACTGCAGAACTCTCATTTAATACTCAATCAACAGCAGGTACATCACCGAATACACTGACCTTCAGTGTGAGGGATACAGATCCAAACCGCTTAACGGAAAATGTAGATAAAATCTATAATGCATTGAAAGACCTTGATGATGTAACCGAATTATCGACTGACCTCATGGATACCGTTGAGGAAATTCAAATTACTGTGGACCGTGAAAAGGCTCTTGAGCAGGGCCTGGCTCCCGCCCAGGTAGCCATGACAGTAAATGATGTAACCCAAGGCAATCGTGCAACACAAATGATAGATGAAGAATCCAATATATATGGCGTTTTTGTGGAGTACGATCGGGAAGTCACACAGGATATAGAGAATTTGAAGAAATTGCTAATTAAAAAGCCAGATGGCAATTACGCCGCCGCTCTGAGTGATGTAGCCAATATAGAGCGCGGAGAAGGACCGGTAAATATTCAGCGGATAAATCAGCAGGATGCTGTCCAATTTACTTTAAAGTACAAGTCTTCTACAAACATGGGTGCCATGTCAAAAGAAGTGGATAAAGAAATTGCAGATCTGAAATTGCCGGATGAAACAGAAATCGTTTTTAGCGGTGACAGAGAATTGCTGGAATCATCCATTGATGACCTGATTCTGGCATTTGTACTGGCAATCGTGTTTATTTATCTTGTCATGGCAGCTCAATTTGAGTCGCTAAAGTATCCGCTAGTTATCATGTTTACTGTGCCTCTCATGGTGATAGGCGTGGCAATTGCTCTTACTGCAACCCAGTCACCTATTAGTTTAACAGCCATAATCGGGATAATTGTACTTGCAGGCATTGTAGTTAATAATGCAATAGTCATTGTCGATTATATTAACCAAAAGAAAGAGCAGGGTCTTAAGAGCTACGATGCCATAATCATTTCAGTTAAGGACCGTGCAAGGCCAATATTCATGACGGCCTTAACTACTATACTTGGATTAGTGCCTTTAGCACTTGGCATTGGAGAAGGAACAGAAATTAACCAGCCTATGGGAATTACTCTGATTGGCGGACTGATCAGCAGTACGTTCCTGACATTATTTGTCATACCAGTTGTATATAGCTTTTTTGACAAGGATACACGGCGATTAAATAAAATGTATGCAACACCGGATGGCCACTTAGTGCCTGCTTACCTGCTTGAAGAAAGAGTGGACAAAAACCGGAATCACAATAATGACGAAGACAAAGATCAGCTTCAAACCTATGATGCAAAATCTTACAGCAGAGATGATATGGCAGCCATGCTGGAGGAATTATTAAAAATTGTCAAAAGTGATGACGATGCAAAGAAAAAACAGAAACGGGATGATAATTTCTAGATCTGATGAAGGCTCCTTCAAATAAAGGGGTCTTTTTTTACGTTAAAGACTAGGTGTTTCAGGAAAATATCTGGAAATTTTTTTGATAATCGACCAATATTCAGAGCACAATATAAGTATCGACTTGTAGCTGGTGGTAATGAAATGAAAAAACTCAGTAAACTAGAAGCGGTTTTTTGGAGTATTGCATTGCCAGGTTTTAGCCAATTATTGGCGGGGCAGCTGTGGAAGGGGACATTGTTTGTCGTCCTTGAATTTATCATTAATGTATCCAGCCATTTTAATTCGGCTATCATGTTCAGTTTTATGGGCGAAATTGATAAAGCTGTTCATGTCCTTAATTATCAGTGGCTCATGTTTTACCCTTGTCTTTACATGTATGCAATGTGGGATGCATACCGCAGTGCTATGCCGGAAAAGGAAGAATTATCATTCCTTCCTTTTGTATTCAGTGCCTATTTTGTCACAGTAGGACTTATGTACTCAACAAAACTAAAATTGTTCGGAATGTTTTTTGGGCCGGTCTTTCTACCTATGATCTTTGTTATTCCTGGTGTAGTAACTGGCCTGCTGATCAGGTGGTTAATCCTAAAATGGAGAAAGTCAACGGTTCAAAGTTAAGTTTTATTGATCAAAAAAGCTTTGCCACACTAATTACTTTAGTGGTGCTAAAGCTTTTTTCTTTTTTAAAATATTTTTTACATTACCCCCACAAATCTCTTTCATGAATCCGTACAGTTGTAATGAACAAGCGGCCGCTTTAACTTAATCATGAGGTGGAATCATATGAGTTTTAATAAAGAGAATTAAAGCTTTTACATTAGCCCCTGCCCATAATACGGATTGGACGCCGTATGATATAATGTGATTTGAAAAGAGGTGGGGCTATTGCTGGGTTTATTGTTTATGCCGAAAAAGCGGAAAAGATCGCTCGAAGAAACGGTAGAGTTAATACAGCAGGGAGATACAGCATTAAATAATGAGTTAATAGAGTCATATAAGCCGTTTATTGCTAAAACAGTATCAGCAGTATGCAAGAGATATATTCATGAATCTGATGATGAATTTAGCATTGGCCTCATAGCCTTTAATGAAGCCATTCAAAAGTACAGTCCTGATAAGGGAAGTTCATTGATCAGTTTTTCTGAAGTGCTGATTAAAAGGCGGGTTATTGATTATATCCGCAAGCAATCCAAATTTCAGAATCTCAGTTTTAATGGAGTCTCTAAACTGGAAGATGATGATACTGCCGGCTCGGCAATAGAAGCCGAATTGTCCATTGAAGACTACAGGAAAAAAACAGATGAAGAGCTGAGGAAAGAAGAAATTATCCAGTTTACGCTAATCCTTCAGGAATTCGGACTTACCTTCAGTGATCTGATTGAACAATCGCCAAAACATGCGGATGCACGAAAAAATGCGATGACTGTAGCCAAAATTCTGGTTGAAAATGAAGAGCTCAAAAGTATTCTTTTTGACAAAAAAAAGCTGCCGATCAAACAGCTGGAGGGTTATGTATCTTTAAGCAGAAAAACAATAGAGAGAAATAGAAAATATATAATTGCCATATCACTGATATTAACTGGCGATTATGTCTTTTTAATGGATTATATCAAAGGGGTGTTGGAAACGTGAAAACAGGTATAATCATGGAAATAAACGAACGTTTTTTAACCCTATTAACCCCGGAAGGAGAATTTCTGCGTGCCCGAAAACAAGATCGGGCATACGTAATAGGCCAGGAAATTGCATTCTTCCCAATAGAACTGAAAAACGGAAACTTGTCTCGTCCTCTATCTATTTTTAGATTGTCAAGAGGAAAAGGATTAATGGCAGCGGCATTTGCGATGATGCTCGCAATCGTGTCTTTTCTGCCGTTCTTGCAAAACGACGAAGTGTATGCTTATATGTCAATAGACGTTAATCCGAGTATTGAATTAGGGGTCAATCAGGAATATCAGGTAGTAGAACTCATTCCTTATAATAAAGAAGGGAAACTTATTATCCAGAACATCAAGAGCTGGAAAAAGAACAGCATTCATGAAGTGGCTGACAAAATTCTCCTTCAGATAAAGAAGCAGGGCTATTTTAAGGAAAATAAAGAGGTAGTCATTGCTGCCGTTTATACAGAAGAGAATAAAGAAGCGGATGAGCGCATTCAGAAAGAGTTAGCAGATATTAAACAAGATGCACAGAAAGAGCAGCTTGAAGTAACTTTACTGGAAGCAAGTGAAGAGGAAAGAGAAGCTGCCATTGAAAAAGGGCTGTCAGCCGGGATATATAAAGAAAGTAAATTAAAGGCTGCCGATGACAGGAAAGAAAATTCTGAACCTGCATATCCGCATAAACAGTCAGATAAAGAAACTCAATCTTTGCAAAAACCTGCTGAAAATACCCAAAGCCAATTAAAAAAGCAGGGGAATAAAGGAGTTAATAAAGAAAAACCTGCTGTTCCGGGGCAAATAAAAAAGTCTGAGTACCAGCAAAACCAGCAGAATAACAGCGGGAAAAACAATAATGGAAATGATCATGAAAAAAGACACGATAAAGAAGGAAAAAAAGATCAGGGAAATAAGGTCAAAGCCCAAAAACATCCAAATCATCCAAGCGAAAAAAAAATAATAAGTCTAATGAAAACAGAAATAACCCTGAAAGAAGTCCCGAAGAAAAAGATAAAGGGAAAAACAGAGGCGGGAATGGTCATGAGAAAAACCAGAAAATTAGTGACAATCCTAATAAAGGCAGAGGAAACAATCAAGGGAAGCATAATGATAAAGGAAATCGATAAAAGCAAAGTCCGGAGCATGCTCCGGACTTTTTCCATTTATATTAAGTTATTATTGATTATTCTGGCCGGACATTTGGGCCTGAGCTTGCTGGACAAGCCGCTTAGTAATTTCTCCGCCTACAGATCCATTAGCCCGGGATACCGTATCAGAGCCTAATTGAACACCAAATTCCTGGGCAATTTCATATTTAACCTGGTCCATGTATTGTTCAATACCAGGAACTAAAAGCTTATTGCTGCTTCTTGCCATTGTATTCAACTCCTTATTATTGGTCTTACAGAGTTACCATCCCTCTGTATTTGTAGTATGAATTAAAAAGGGGTTTTCATAAGTGGTAATATTTCGGCATAAGCAGAATGTTTATTTTTCACAGGCAGCCTCTAATAGGATGTCTGCGATGTGAACTGCTTTAATTTTATGCTGCAAACCTTCCCGTTCGATCCCCAGCTTCATCTGCAGAAGACAGCCTGGATTAGAGGCAACAATTACTGCAGCATTTGCTGACTTGGCCTGAATCATTTTATGATCAAGTATTTGCATAGACATTTCAGATTCAACAATATTATAAATCCCTGCAGAACCGCAGCATCTGTCTGCATCTTTCATTTCCCTGAATTCAATGCCCCTGATTGAGTTCAGAAGGGTACGAGGTGCTATGGAGGTTTTCATGACATTGCGCAAATGGCAGGAATCCTGATAGGTTACGATCTGCCCCGGCAGCTCAAGATGAACTTTTTTATGAAATTCAAGTTCATATAGAATTTGGCTGATATCTTTGAGTTTTTCCGAAAACTTTACAGCTCTTTCATGCCATTCCCGGTCATCTTTAAGCAGGTGGCCATAGTCAATAAGGAATGCCCCGCATCCCCCTGCATTTGTAATGATATAGTCTGTGTCCAGTTTTTCAAAAGCTTCTATGTTCCGCTTTGCCAGATCCTTAGCTGTCTGTTTTTCACCGCTATGACCGTGAAGAGCACCACAGCAAGCTTGATTTTGAGGGATATGAATTTCACATCCGGCAAGCTGGAGAAGTTTTATTGTCGCATTATTCGTTTCCAGGAACATCGTGTCCATTAAGCACCCGGTAAAAAAAGCGGCTATTTTTACTGGCTTATCTGCTGAGAGATATGATGGCCTATTTTTCATTTCTTTTAATTTTGGTACTTGAGGCAGTACCTTTTCCATTGCACTGAGGTTTTTTGGAAGCCAATTCAGCATTCCTGTTTTTCTGGCGGCCGATTGCAGGCCTGAACGCTGATAAAAGCCCAATAGCCCTGCAGCTGCCCTCATTCTGTTCTGATGGGGAAAAAGCCCATTAAAGACAAAATTGCGAACCGCTCTGACCGGAAGTGAGTATTTCTTATTCTGATTAATAATATCCCTCGCTTCTTCCAGCAAGTGTCCATATTTTACCCCTGAAGGACATACAGGCTCGCATGCCCGGCAGCCCAGACAAAGATCAAGAGATCTCTCTACATCTTCATCCGGTTCAATCAATCCGTCAGCAACAGCTTTCATTAATGCAATCCGCCCTCTTGGGGAGTGAGCTTCTTTAAAGCCTGACTCGACATAAGTGGGGCAAGAAGGGAGGCAAAAGCCACAGCGCATGCAATTCAGGAGCTCGTCTTCATCCATTCGCTTCGCAAATTCTTCCTGTATGATTGCCTGTTCTTTTAATGTTGTCATTGTGTAACCACCACACGTTTTCTGTTGTCCTTGGCAAAAATTTTCCCGGGATTGAGAATATTATTGGGGTCTAAACCAGTCTTTACCGCTTTCATGGCATTAATCCCTGCCTGGCCCAGCTTCAGTTCAAGATAAGGAGCTTTCATGACTCCTACTCCATGTTCTCCTGTTATAGTTCCTCCAAGTTCTATCGCCTTGATGAAAATCTCCTCAAAAGCTTTTTCAACCCGTTCCATTTCATTTTTATCGCGGGCATCTGCAGGGCATGTCGGATGCAGGTTTCCATCACCGGCATGGCCAAAGGTACAGATGGAGAGCCCGTATTTTTGGGAAATTTCATTTATGGCTTTTACCATATTGGCAATTTCAGATCTTGGCACTGTAGCATCTTCAAGAATGGTTGTCGGCTTTAGGCGTGCAAGAGCCGATAATGCGGCACGTCTTGCTGTCCTTAAGGCTTCGGCTTCTTGTTCAGATTTTGCGAGCTGTACCGATACAGCTCCTTGCTTTTGACAGATTTCAGCCATTTTTTGCATATCCATTTCCACAACGTCAACCGGCCCATCCTGTTCGATAAGAAGTACAGCTTTAACATCAGTTGGCAAACCGATTTGAGCGAAATCCTCTACTGCTTTTAGTGTTGGCTGATCTAAAAATTCAAGCGTGGCCGGAATGATTTTGTCTGCGATGATCTTTGAGACAGATTTCGCAGCTTGTTCCAGATCCTGAAAGAGAGCAAGCATTGTCTTTTTTGCTTCGGGAAGCGGAATTAACTTCAATGTGGCTTCCGTAATAATCGCTAAAGTTCCTTCAGATCCAACCAGCAGCCTGGTAAAATCATATCCTGCCACATCCTTTGCAAGCTTGCCGCCCGTTCTGATAATTTCTCCGTTCGCAAGTACAGCTTCCAGTCCCATCACATAGTCCCTGGTAACACCATATTTCAATCCGCGCAGTCCGCCTGAATTTTCATTGATGTTTCCGCCGATTGTGCTTATTTTCATTGAACTTGGGTCAGGAGGATAAAATAGCCCTCTTGCTTCAACCTGGTTAATCATGTCAAGCGTGATGACACCGGGCTGTACTGTAACCGTAAGATTTTCTTCATCGATTTCAATGACTTTATTCATATGCTTAAACAGGAGTACAATCCCGCCTTCTGTAGGACAGGTGCCTGCACATAAATTTGTGCCTGATCCTCTTGGTACGATTGGAATTCCTCTGCTGCTGCAAATTTTGAGGATTTGGGAAATTTCCTGAGCGTTTCGCGGGCTGATCACCGCATCGGGCATCGATTGGAAATTGGGAGTTGCATCATAAGAATAAACAAGGCGACCGGCTTTTGAGTCATCATAATTTTCTGCGCCAACAATGGCAGTTAATTTTTCTTTTATTTGAACGTCAACCAAATAGATCCTCTCCTTTAATAGCAGCCTGGCAATATCTATTCTTTAAGTATAAAAAAAACAGGGAACCCCCTGCTATAGATAATTATACAAATATTAAGGTTTGTCTTAATTATTTTTTGTACCTTCCTCTAAAAGCTTTACAGCAATGAATAATTTCATTAAATCATTCAAATTTGAGGTATACAGTCCTGAAAGGTCTGATATTTTCTTGAGTCTGTAATGAAGGGTGTTAATATGTATATGCAGGGCCTCAGCAGTATTTTTCAAAGAGTGATTTTGCCGGAATAGCTCCTTAAGGGTAACCATAAGATCCTCTTCATACAAAAATGTGCCGATCGTTCTTTCTATAAAGTCCTTCTTAGTTTCCGGAGAAAGGTCATCAAATATCATTTCAATGGTCAAATCCTGATCAAATATAATGGGGCCCCGGTCTTTTGCGATTTTTAAAGCTCGTTCTGCCTGAATAAATGATTCGGACAGACTGAAAGGAGGCAAGGGTTTACCGGTGCCGATACTTACTTTGGCAGCGAGCAGGTTTTCCAGATAACGATGGAAGCGTATGATTTTTTCCCTTATGCTGCGTTCTTTTTCTGCTGAAGGAACCCCGGCTAAAAGGACAATTCGATCGTTGCCCCAGCGAATCAGAATATCATTTGGACCTGCTTCTTTCCAGGATAAAATTCTATTCCAAAGATCACGATGAAGCAATTGGCTATGGTGCCTGAATTCAGCGATAGATGCCTGCCTATCCACTGAGAGGTTTACTTTCAGCAGGTGAGCACGTTCCTTGAATGCGGGATCCCACTCTTTAGTCTGCAGCCAGTCAAACATAAAACCTTCCATTGCACGGGCCTGCCAATCGAGCTGCTCTGCAAAGTAACTTTCGCTGATAAACAATTCTGTTAGTTTGCGGATGATTTCTGCGAATGGGGAAATTTCATCGGGATTTCCGGTAATGCCAATAACACCAACTGTTTCCCCTTTAAAAAAGATCGGCAGGTTAATGCCCGCTTTAACACCCTGAAGACGTGATTGATCCTTCCTGGTTATAATCAGCTTTTCTTTATGTTTTATAGTAAGTAATGCTCCTTCATGAAAATTGCCTATTCTGCCAGCGTCTGTACTTGCAATGATCACTCCGCAGGTATTGGCAACAATGATATCTTCCTGAAGAAACTGACGCACTTCAGCTATGATTTTTTCAGCCAGATCAGGCAGCAGCATATCAAATCTCCCTTTTGTTTTTGATTTTATTATATATAAATAAAAAACTTCCTGCGAATTTTATAATATCCCTTTTAAAAACCGGGTATATTCATTATGATAAGGGTTAGAAAAATTTTGAAGGGGACAGGTATGATATGTGGAAAGACGTAAGAAGCTGGCTGGATAAACTAACACCTGCCCAAGTAATATCCGGATATTATTTATTGGCAGTATCTGTATCGGTACTTTTATTAAGAATACCAGCTGTACATAAACCAGGAGTGGAGGTTGCATTTATTGATACGGTTTTCACTGCTGTCAGTGCTGTCAGTGTGACTGGTCTGTCTGTGGTTGATATATCAGAAACATACAGTGTTTTTGGTTATTTTGTCATCATGTTCATCCTTCAATTTGGCGGAATAGGGATCATGGCGCTGGGCACCTTCTTTTGGCTCCTGCTGGGCCGCAAGATTGGTTTAAGAGGGCGCCGCCTCATAATGGTCGATCATAATCAATATGCCTTGTCAGGACTAGTCAATTTAGTGAAAGAAATCATTAAAATAATATTGGTGATTGAAACCCTGGGTGCCCTCATACTGGGTTTTCATTTTCTCAAATATTATCCGGCATGGGATGATGCATTCCTGCATGCGCTGTTCGCATCGGTCAGTGCAACAACCAACGGAGGCATGGATATAACAGGAGCCTCTCTTAAACCGTATGCCGGCGATTATTTCGTGCAGCTGATCAATATTATTCTGATTACGTTAGGCGCTATAGGTTTTCCTGTTCTTATCGAATTAAAGCAATTTTTATTTCGGAATAAATGGGGTCAGGAGCCATCTTTTCGATTCTCCTTATTTTCTAAATTGACGACTGTTACGTATGCAGCACTTCTTGTGTTTGGAACGGTTATTTTGCTCATCATGGAATTTAATCAATATTTTAAAGGCATGAACTGGCATGAAAGCTTCTTTTATGCATTCTTCCAATCCGCTACCACCCGGAGCGGCGGTCTTTCAACCATGGATGTTAACGAGTTTACAATGCCTACACTCGTCATAATGAGTATTTTAATGTTCATCGGGGCGTCACCGAGTTCTGTCGGCGGGGGCATCAGGACGACTACCTTTGCTGTGAATATCCTTTTTATCTATCACTTTGCCAAAGGAAACCGGGATATAAAAATATTTAAAAGAGAAATTCATGAAGATGATATTCTGAAGTCCCTTGCCATCACATTGCTTGCTATTGGAATGTGTTTTCTCTCTGTAGTTATTCTAAGCATTACAGAAAAGCAGATGGAGCTTATTGAAATTATTTTCGAGGTCTGTTCAGCTTTTGGTACTACGGGTCTTTCGTTAGGAATCACACCTGAATTATCAATGATTGGGAAATGTATCATAATGGCCTTAATGTTTATTGGAAGAATTGGATTAACTTCTTTCTTATTTATTATAGGCGGCAAAGAAAAACAGCCTAATTTTCATTATCCTAAAGAGCGAGTTATTATTGGATAAAAAGCAGCCCGGAAGATTAATTCCGGACTGCTTTTTTTGTCTATACCCATCGCCTATGCGCTTGGGCTTTTCTTATTAATCCGTCCCGCGGCTGACATCTTTAGTAGGATGCATGAATGGGTAGGCTTGAGGCGGTTTTTTGCTTTCAAGGAGTTCTTTGTTTTCTGTTGTATTCCAGCCGATATCATTTGTTGGATGAATCCATTCGTCTCCAGCTATAACTGCAGGGTCTGTTTCATCACTCCAGTTTTCCAGCGGTGAACTGTTTGAGGAATAATGACTGTCCCCGATCGTTACGCCAAAAGAATTCTTGAAAGGAGGCTGAAGCTTCATGCCTGTGTCTTTAAAGCTCGGAGCTTCAATTTGATGTGGAAGTGTCTCGTCAATGCCAATGCTTTTGTTATCTTTATTCTTTTTATTAGTCATATCGCTCATTCCTTTTTACTCTATTTTTTGCACCGCAGTAAAATTTATGATTGTAAAATAAGGAAGACTCAGATAGGAATGAAACCGTGTTTTTTACTAAAGATAAAGCTGTGTTAAACCTGAAAATGGATTAGCACTAGGAAATATATTTCAGGAGGAGATTGGGATGGCCAAACGAAAAGCTGAGTATAATGCCGTTGAAAAATACAGCAAAACGCCTAAGAAGAACCTTCAGGAATCAGAGTTTTCAGCAGAATTCAGCCAGGGAGAGAATCCCATGAAAATGGCTAACCGCAACTCCAAGCATGGGAGAGAGGGAAGAGCCTAAGTGGATCATAATAAACCACGAAAAAAAGGCCGGCAAAATGGCTCGGCCAATGTAGAATTCGGTATGGAGTTTGGTGATATAAATGCTGGAAAACTTTATGAGCAGCCATTTATGAACCGTGATAAAGATAAAATGAAAGATCGGGATAAATGCTAAAAAACCGGCAGATTTCTGCCGGTTTCTTCGTTATTGTAAAGGACCCGAAAAGATAGAGACTGTTTCTGAGCTTGAATCGAAATAGGCAAGAAGAACAGAGTCTTTCTTTTCTATTATTCCCTCATTAATATACCTTTCGATATCAAAGGATAATCTTTCACTTAAGGTATGTTTGTATATTTCTTTTTCATTCAGCTGGAGGGTTAAGAAGTTTTCTCCCAGCTGGTTTGGGTTTTCGAGCAGAGACTGATAAAGCTTCGATCTTTCAGATTTTTCAAAGCTTGGCTGCCACCATGGTTTTCTGGGCTTATATTTTTGTTTTGAAATATAATCGAACTTCATTAGTCCTTCTGCTATATCCAAATCAGCAATTTCTTTTGATTGCAGAAATTCAAAAAGGCGTTTGAAAAGATCCTCAAGCTGATGCCCAATTCTGGACCATCCTTTTTGCTCCCAATAACTGCCGAATTCCTGGAAGAAATCGAAAGGAGTCGGAAAAACTTTTGTAACCAAATATTCAACAGTTGCATCCATTCTATGGTCATTCCAATATTTCTCTAACACATCTTCGACCTGTTTTATGCGAATGATGTCATCGAAGGACAAAACATTATTTCCCAGTATTTCATATGGTGAGTGGTCCATATAAATATATTGATGATCTTCTGCCCTTAAGCGAAGACCGGTGCCTCTCAGCATTTTTAAGAAGCCGAGCTGGAGCTCTTCCGGCCGCATGGCAAATACATCATTAAATGTTTTTTTGAATGAATCATAATCTTCCTCAGGCAGTCCGGCAATTAAGTCGAGATGCTGATCGATTTTTCCTCCATCCTTTACCATTGTAACTGTTCGGCAAAGCTTGTCAAAATTCTGCTTCCTCATGACCAATTCATTTGTATAGTCGTTTGTCGACTGTACGCCAATTTCAAATCGGAATAATCCTCGTGGTGCTTCCTTATTCAGGTATTCAATTACCTCAGGTCTCATAATATCTGCGGTGATCTCAAATTGAAAGACAGTCCCCGGCAGATGCTCATCAATCAAAAATTGGAACATTTCCAAGGCATAACTGCGGCTAATATTGAATGTGCGGTCAACAAATTTTAGCGTTTTTGCACCATTCTTCATTAAATATCGGATATCGTCCTTAATTTTTTCCCTGTCAAAGTACCGCACACCTACTTCAATAGAGGAAAGGCAAAACTGGCAGCTGAATGGACATCCCCGGCTGGTTTCTATATAAGTGACACGTTTAGAAAGGTGGGGAATATCTTCTTCAAAGCGGAATGGTGAAGGCAGATCGCGCAAGTCCAGCTTATTCCGCTGTGGATTAATACGAACCTGGCCGTTTTCCCTGAAAGCAAGACCATGCACATTTTCCATATTCATGGTGCTGTTCAGCTCATTCAGCAGCTGTTTGAAGGTTTCCTCACCTTCTCCGATGACAATGTAATCAAATTCTTGTACATTGTTCATCCAATCAGCAACATCATAAGTCACTTCTGGTCCTCCGACTACAATATGAATGGAGGGATCAATCTTTTTAATCATCTTAATGACCTTAATGGTTTCCTCGATATTCCATATATAACAGCTGAATCCGATCACATCAGGCTTTTTGCGGACCAGATCTGTAACGATATTCATTACCGGATCTTTAATTGTATATTCGGCTAATTCCACATCGAAATCAGGCTGAGCGTATGCCTTGAGATACCGGATCGCTATATTTGTATGAATATATTTGGCATTAAGCGTACTGGCGATAACTTTCATTTATTTCTGAACTCCCTTGTTAGCAACTTAAACATCATATAATTGTATCATATTTTTGACTGAAAAAAAGGAAGTAAAACATTGACATATGTTAGAGAAGATAAACAATGATAATTATTATAATATTTATAAAAATACAACAATTTGGATTATAACTATAGTAAAATAATAGAAAATAAAATAATTAGCTGGGAGAGGGAATAGAGATGAAGGTAAGTCTTTTTGCAACATGTCTGGTAGATATGTTTCAGGGAAATGCAGGCAAGGCAGCAGTTGAACTGCTCGAGCGGCTGGGGTGTGAAATAGATTTCCCGGAAGCACAGGTCTGCTGCGGCCAGCCTGCCTACAACAGCGGCTATGTGAAGGAATCGAAGGAAGCCATGAAAAGGATGATCTCGGCATTTGAACATGCAGAATATGTTGTTTCCCCTTCCGGATCCTGCGCCTATATGTTTCATGAGTATCCGCAGGTTTTTAAAGAAGACTCTGTATGGGAACCCAAAGCAAAAAAGCTGGCAGAGAAAACATACGAACTTACTCAATTTATCGTTGAAGTTCTAAATGTGGACGACGTCGGGGCGAGTTTAAATGGGAAGGCCACCTATCATACATCCTGCCATATGACCCGGCTCCTTGGAGTTAAAGAAGCTCCCATGAGACTATTGAAAAATGTGAAGGGCCTTGAATTTGAAGAGCTTCCAGGCAAAGAGCAATGCTGCGGTTTTGGAGGTACTTTCTCCGTGAAAATGGCTCAAATATCGGAGCAAATGGTAGATGAAAAGGTTGGGCATATAGAGGAGACTGAAGCGGAAATTCTTATTGGAGCTGATGCAGGCTGCCTGATGAATATTGGAGGCAGGATTGGAAGGCAGGGAAAACCCATAAGAGTTATGCATATTGCTGAAGTGTTGAATTGCCGCTGACAAATTAATGGACATGCTATGTTACAGGAGGAATAGTTATGGCTATGAAAATAGGAACAAACGACTTTAAGGATCGTGTAGATTCCGGAATAAACAATTCCTTTATGAGAGGGGCAGTGTCAGGTGCACAGGAAAGGCTTCAGACTAGAAGACTTGATGCTGCCGCAGAACTTGGAAATTGGGAAGAATGGCGTTCGCTATCAGAAGAAATTCGCCAGCATGTACTTGAAAATCTTGATTTTTACTTATACCAGCTCAGCGAAAATGTTGCTAAAAGGGGAGGGCACGTTTACTTTGCTGAAACTGGTGAAGAAGCCTCTGCCTATATAAGGGAAGTAATTGAAAAGAAGAACGCAAGAAAAGTGGTTAAATCAAAATCGATGGTAACGGAAGAAATCCACTTAAATGCCTCCTTGGAAGAGGCGGGGTGCCAGGTGATTGAAACTGATTTGGGGGAATACATTCTTCAGGTGGACGACCATGACCCGCCATCACATATTGTGGCGCCAGCCCTTCATAAGAATAAAGAGCAGATTCGGGATGTATTTGCAGAAAAACTAAGCTATCAGAATACAGAAAAGCCGGAAGAGCTTGCTTGGCATGCGCGAGAAATGCTCCGCCATGAATACTTAACCGCCGATGTTGGCATTACGGGCTGTAACTTCGCTGTGGCTGAAACCGGTTCAATCACATTAGTGACTAATGAAGGCAATGCAGATCTTGTCACAGCCTTGCCTAAGACACAAATTACCGTAATGGGCATGGAAAGGCTGGTCCCGACATACGAGGAAATGGAAGTGCTTGTCAGCATGCTGACAAGGAGTGCGGTTGGACAAAAGCTTACGAGTTATATAACTGTTTTGACTGGTCCAAAAGAAGAACTTGATGTTGATGGCCCCGAGGAATTTCATCTCGTCATTGTGGACAATGGCCGCTCATCGATTTTAGGAGGGGAGTTTCAGTCCATTCTTCAATGTATCCGCTGCGCTGCATGTGTGAATGTTTGTCCAGTGTACAGGCATGTTGGAGGGCATTCCTACGGATCTATTTATTCAGGCCCGATCGGAGCGGTTCTTTCACCCCTTTTAGGCGGCTATGATGATTATAAGGAATTGCCTTATGCATCCACCCTTTGCGGAGCCTGTACAGAAGCATGTCCAGTCAAAATCCCTCTGCATGAGCTGCTTCACAGACACCGGCAGGTAATTGTCGAAAAAGAAGGAAGGGCTCCTATATCGGAAAAGATGACCATGAAGGCCTTTGGACTGGGCGCCGCTTCACCTTCCCTTTATAAACTGGGGTCTAAGCTGGCACCGGCAGCCATGAATCCATTTACAGCTGGCGACAAAATTATAAAGGGACCGGGGCCTTTAAAGGCCTGGACAGAAATCAGGGATTTTCCTGCTCCTAATAAAGAAAGATTTCGCGATTGGTTCAAAAACCGGCCAAAAGGAGGCGGACAGCAGTGAACGGAACTATTCATAATCGGGACGCTTTTTTAAATAAAATTGCAGGCAGACTGGGCAGGGAAAAGAGAATTTCTGGAGTTGAAAGGCCAAAATGGAGCTATAATCCTCAGGATTCCATCTTTAAAGAAGCAGATTCAGATGAGCTTCTGGAAGCTTTAAAAACACAGTGCACGAAAATACACACTGACCTTCTTGTAACCAAAGCCGCCAATTTGCCGGAAACTCTTAAAGAGATTGCAGCCCAGTACGGAGGGGGTCCAGTTGTAACCTGGAAGGATGACCGTTATAGACAGTTTGGGCTTACGCAGCTATTTGGGGAAATCTGGCCAAAAGAGAATGTGGAAGTATATGAATGGGATTATTCTGCTGGAGAAATTAATGTTGATTACGCAGAAAAGGCAAATATCGGCATTACCATCAGTGAAATTACTCTGGCTGAATCCGGAACAGCAGTCCTGTTCAGCAGCAGAGACCATGGACGGTCAATCAGTTTTCTGCCTGCTGCTTCCATTATCCTTATTCCGAAAAGCACACTTGTCCCTCGCATGACACAGGCTGCCAGGATTATCGGGGAACGAGTGAGCAGAGGGGAGCTGGCTTCTTCATGCATTAACTTCATAACCGGACCAAGCAATTCAGCAGATATTGAGATGAACCTCGTTGTGGGAGTCCATGGGCCTGTTAAGGCTGCTTATATTGTTATAGATGATTTATAATATGTGAAGCGCCTGACATCATAAACGAGAAAAAACGCCAAACTTTTGTTGGCGTTTTTTTTGTAGCGTCCCAGGCGAGATTCGAACTCACGACCTACACCTTGAAGAAGCCGGCTATGAAGCTATTACGGAATCGGAAATGGAACTAATAGAAGCTGTTACTCAAGGCATCTTGCTACAACCACCTTTACCTAAAGAAAGCCCAGTTCTTGAAGGGGTCTTATTGTCTTTTCAAAGGCAAGCAAGGGAAACTTTCAACCTGATAAATACAACAATGTTAGATCAGTCTCAGCAAATATATCTAACCATATTGAATGAAACAACACGAAAAGTTATAGCAGGGACAAAAACACCCAGACAAGCGCTGGCAGAGACAGCTGCAAGATGGGCAGAACATGGTGTTCCTGCTCTAATACGTAAAGATGGGGCTAAAATGTCAACGGAAGCTTATGTATCTATGGTTACAAGGTCAATGTCAAACAGTGTTGCTAATGAAATGCAATTTGCTCGAATGGATGAATATGGAGCAGATTTAGTAGAAGTCAGTTCACATATGGGTGCACGGCCAAAATGTGCTAAGTTCCAGGGGAAAATCTTTAAGGCGGTATCAGTAAACGCATATAATCAAGAAATTGCTGAGCTGAAAGGTGATATAAAAGATATAGAGTTTCGAGTTAACAAATTGGAAAGGGTGACAGATAGGCATGATCAGCAAATTACTTCCATAAATGAAAAGCTCAATAAAATTGATGAAAATACAACATGGATCAAAAGAACAATTACAGGAGCTATTATTACAGCGATTTGCACCGGTATTATCGGGGGAGCAATCGCTATTTTTTATAACGTTTTAAGAGGAGGACAATAAATTGATAAATTGGAAGGTTCGCTTTAAAAATCCTGTGTTTCTTGCACAATTATTTCTAGCCTTTTTTGCACCAATACTTGGTTATTACGGATTAACCGCACAGGACCTCACTACATGGGGTTCTGTTTTTTATTTACTGGCCGGAGCTTTTTCAAATCCATATGTTTTACTGCTGATCATGGTGAGTGTGTGGAATGCTTTGAATGATCCAACAACAAGGGGAATCGAGGATAGCCAACAAGCTAAACGTTATCAAAGGCCAAAATAAGCTGCCCTTTTCGGTGGCTTTTCTTATGCCTTGAAAGGGGTGTTTGTCATGTGAAAGGAAGGACAGCAGTACAAGCAGTTAATAGATTTGCGAATAAAAATATTATTAGAGGTGATTAAATATGGTCAAACTTTTTATTGATCCAGGTCACGGCGGCACAGATCCAGGTGCGGTAGGAAATGGTCTTCAGGAAAAGAGTTTAACACTTCAAATCGCCACACGTATAAAAGATATTTTAACCCTTGAATATGATAATGTTTCAATCCGAATGAGCCGAACTGGTGACCAAACCGTATCTTTATCAGAGCGCACGAATGCAGCCAATGCATGGGGAGCTGATTTCTTTTTGTCGGTCCACATTAATGCAGGCGGGGGAACAGGATATGAAGATTATGTTTATCCTGGAGTTGGAGCACCTACGACCACATATCAAAATAATATTCATGCTGAAATAATTAAGCTGGTTGATTTTTATGATCGTGGTAAAAAGCAGGCAAACTTTCATGTTTTGCGGGAAACAAGCATGCCGGCAGTACTAACTGAAAATGGGTTTATCGATAATGCAAGTGACGCAGCTAAATTAAAATCAAGCACTTTTATTGAAAATCTTGCTCGTGGTCATGTGAAAGGGATTGTGAAGAGTTTTAATCTTCCTAAGAAGAGTTCAGCGGTCTACCACACTGTTGTATCTAGAGATACTGTATATTCTTTAAGCAGAACCTATGGGAGCACAATTCAGCAGATCCGGGATTGGAACAATCTCGATGAAAACTATACTATTTATGTGGGACAGCGCTTACGTGTCAAGTGAGCGTAGTTAAGAAATATCCACCCCTCCGTGGCAGCAGGTGATGGAATTGTAGTGAGTACCGTTAGGTTTGGATTCATTGTCTGGTTTTTGACCTTGATAGAAATAAAAGACAGGGGAAATTATAGTTCCCGGTTAGGCTATCAGTTTAAAGCCCTTCTCACTAGAGAGGGGCTTCACATATGAAGAATTTGATAAAAGAATTTTGTAATACATAGAAGCTTTTATGGTGGGAACATTATAATACAATATCATACAAAGGAAGTGGACCTTTTGAGATTTTCTAAAACAACAGGCAACATTACATATTTAGGATATTCTGCAATACTTTTAACAACAATATATACCCTAATTATTACAGCCTTGGGTCTTAAAACTATGCAGATGGTAAAGTACATTTATAATACTCAAAAAAGGAATGGTTAGGAGAACTAAATGATACTTAATAATAGTGAATTAGCAAAAAAGTATAAAAGTCCTTCTAAATTGTGAGGGGCTTTATATGTGCTTCCAGGTCTTTCTTCGTATAATATCTGAAACAGTTGGCATGCTAATTTCATTTCTCTTGTACCTGCAGTATTTTTGTTTAGGTATTTAATCACCGTTTTTGCTTGGATTCCAACTATACCGGCTACTTGCCTTAGTGACATTTTTTCATCGTAGTAAAGTCGCTTAATTTCATCCAGTAATTTCATTTTAATGTAATACCATATGATTTATTGATTTAGCCACAATTGATTTCTTAAGACTACTTCTTCGAATCAACCCTGATCTTCTATTTCCATTTGCGGTAGGTTGTTGCATGTAGTGTGTATAACTCCTTTTAAGGTTCTATCCATCACAACACGAACACCTACTTTTAATTGCTCCTTACAAACATGGCAATGAGGATTAATGCCTTTGAGCTTATCAATTTTATCCCTCTCCTGACAATAATTGGCTAGGTGTAAGGAGAGTCCTTGTGTATTAATTGTGAAAAATTTAAAATTGATCTAAATATTTTAACGCGTGTTTTCTGCTACTGCGTATAAATTCTTCCCTGAAACAAAAACTAAAAGAAATGATTAAAGGGTAGGTTACAAATGAAAAGCAAAAATGTCTTCCTGGATTATCAGGAAATAAGAACCATACTTAATGACTCGCCAGATTTGATGTGTAGAAAAATGGAATTAGGAAGGCAAACTATTCAAATCGTTTTTATGAAGAATTTAATAAATCAGGAAGTCCTAAATGAATATGTTATTAAATACATGCAAACAATTCCAGAAAAACACTTAAATTACACTTATTTGGTTAATAACATACCAATTGAGGAAATAAAAACTGAAAACGAAAAGAATGAGTTCATCTCATCTCTTTTAAAAGGATTTTCTTATATTTATTTCTTAAATGAGAAAAAAGGTTTTATGGTAAATTGCAATAATACTCTTGAAAGATCAATTGAGAAGGCAGAAACAGAATCATTAGTATATGGACCTAAGATATCCTTTACAGAGTCATTATCATCAAATATCAAGATTATCAGGCAAAACCTTAATGATTATAATTTGTGTACTGATAGCTTAACAATTGGGGAACGTGTTAAGAAGGAAGTAAGAATCGTATATATAAAAGATATAGCAAATGATGAAACACTAAATAACCTTAAAGAAAGATTAGAAAAAATAAAACCAGATAATATTAATGACAGTTCAGTTTTAGCGCAATGCCTAGAAGACGATCACTATACATTTTTTCCGCAGCTTCTATTAACAGAATTACCCGATCGATTTATTTACTCGATTTTGAACGGAAGAATTGGTGTATTTATGGATGGCAGTCCAGTAGCTATTATTGGGCCAGCTAACTTTTTTTCGTTCTTTGAATCAACAGAAGATATCTATTTAAGATGGTCGCTAAGTACATTTATACGATTTACTCGAATTTTTGCTATGATAGTATCTTTATTTTTAACTGCATTCTATGTAGCTACAATGACCTATCATTTTGAACTGATACCTTCTAAATTGTTGATTATAATAGGACAATCGCGCTCACAAGTTCCTTTTCCACCTTTATTAGAAGCTCTTTTACTTGAATTATTAATTGAATTACTTAGAGAAGCTGGTGCACGACTCCCTTCTAAAGTAGGTCAAACAATGGGGATTGTTGGAGGAATTGTTGTAGGCCAAGCTACAGTTGAGGCAGGATTAACAAGTAATATTTTAATTATTATTGTTGCCTTCAGTGCCTTAGGGGCTTTTCTGGCTCCTATTTATGAAATGGGTACTGCGATTCGGATAGCAAGATTTCCATGTATTATTTTGGCTGGTTTATGGGGTTTGAATGGGATTATGATTAGTGTTTGTATACTAATGGTTCATTTGTTAAAGCTTACGTCTTTAAATAAGCCCTATCTTGCGCCATTATATCCGTTCAGAAAGGAGGATTTTAAATACTTTCTATTTCGGCTCCCCCACCATTTTTATACCAAACGCCCTGTAGTCAATCGCCCAAAAGATACAATTCGAATAAGGGAGAGGTAATAAAAAGTTCAAATTCACATGAAATTTGAGGTGGAAAATGAAGTCAAATGCCATTGTCAATGCCTTTATGGCCTTTTTTATTATACACACATCTCAATTTGGTATGGGTATCCTTGGAGCTCCGAGGATCGTGTACTTAGAATCTAAGAAAGATGCTTGGATTTCGGTTTTACTGTCTGGTATAGCAATTAGCTTTATAACTTGGATAATGATATCCATACTTAAACAGAATGAAAATCGTACGCTATTTGAAATACATGAAAATTTATTTGGACGTATGTTTGGCAGCATCATTAATGTCGTAATTGTCGTTTACTTTATGGCAGTTCATTATTCAATCACCATAAGTTATGTTGAACTATCACTTACGTGGGGTTATGAAGGTCTCTATGAATGGGTCGGTGTCCTGTCATTAGTTTTGATAACAATTTATGGTGTGTCTGGCGGATTCAGAGTTGTTGCTGGTATTTGTTTTTTATCTTTTATTATTTTCATATGGATGTTATTCGTATTGTATCAACCTCTTCAAAGTTTAAATCTCGATAGAATATTACCCATTTTATCGACTAGTCCGACTGAAATTATGAATGGAGTCTACAAAAGTACTTATACAATGTTAGGCTTCGAGGCGTTACTTTTTCTTTTTCCATTTTTCAAGGAGAAAAATAAAGTACACTTATACAGTCAACTGGCAGTATGGTTTACAACATTTCTTGTTTTAATCATTACCATTTTCTCTATATTGTTTTTTAGCTCAAAAGAATTAGAGGTGAATATCTGGCCATTTGTCAGCATTATCAGTACTATTCGTTTTCCGTTTATTGAGCGCTTTGAATTTATAGTAGTTTCAATATGGATAATCGTAATTTTTCCTAACTTGTGTATTTCGTTATTTTTATCTTCTAATGGTGTTAAACAGATTTTTCGCATAAAGCAGAAATATGGAATATGGATAATTTCAATTATCATTTTTATCTGCAGTTTTTTTATCACCAAAAGAGTTGATAATGATTATTTTATAGATAAAGTTGCTCAAATTGGATTTTTTTTATGGTTTGTATACCCTGTAGTTTTATATGGCATCATTACCATTAAATCAAAAATCGTTGGTCGTTCATAAGGGGAGTTGAAATAATGAAATTAAGATTCTTTATTTTGGTTAGTACCCTTATCTGTACATCTTGTGTCCCTCCAAGCAAAATAATCGAGATGCAGGGTATTTCAACTATTCTTGGTTTTGACTTACTTGATGATGAGACTTACAAAGGCACAATTAGTCTTTTGCAATTTGACCGTTCACAGGGAAAGACAAGTACTACCATTTCAGCTGAGGGTTCTACCAGTAAAGAAATTCGACAAAGGCTGGAGCAGCAAACAAGCCATGACATTTCCTCTGGACAATTAAGAACCATCCTATTTGATAAGCAAATTGCCGAGGAAGGGTTATTTTCATTTCTTGATACAATGCTGAGGGACACCAGGATAAATCCCTTCATATTCTTAGCGATCACAGACAAGTCGGAGGAAACGATAAATAGTAAAGAATATGAGGAGTTTCCGGAAATGGGTTCTTATATGTATCAGTTACTGGACAAACATGAGAAAAAAGAAATGTTAATAAACTCTAACTTGCATGACTTTATTTCCGCATTATATGAGAGCGGCATTGATCCTACGCTGCCTATTATAAAAAATATTAAAGGTGAAGCACCTTTTATAGAAGGAGTAGCATTATTCAAGGATGATAAAATGGTTGATTCTATCTCTTTAATTAAAACCTTCTACATAAAATTATTCACTAACAACAATGCTTTCTTAGGGGATTTAACCTTAACGATACCTTCTGATAAATTAGAGAAAACTGGAGTGCTTATCTCTGAGAATGCAGAAAATGAAAAGTATAAAATAACCTTACACCCTATCAATTATCAGGGAGAAATTGAGGTAGTTAATAATGAAATAGTAAACTTAAACGCGTCTATTTCAGTTTCAATAATAGAAATTCAGCCATCCGCTTCCATAATTGATAAAGAATCAACGAGAAAATTAGAGCGCTTGATTGGTGAAGAACTTAATAATGAATTCGAGAAAATTCTTGAGGAATTAAAAATCTTAGAAACAGATCCCATAGGAATTGGAAGAAAAATAAAAAGTTTAAGGAAATATACTCATTTAAGCAATGAAGAATTAAGTGAGAAGTACTCTGCACTAAAGATAATGCCAAATATAACTGTAGAAATTAAGAGGCCTGGAGCAGTTAATTAGGAAAAAATTTCGTTCCAACCCCAAACCGACCCAAAACTTGGAATTCAAAGGTTTATGACTACTCAAATTAAATAGAATAAAAAACGCAAAACCCTTGATATAAAAGGGTTTTGCGCTTTTCTTTTGTAGCGTCCCAGGCGAGATTCGAACTCACGACCTACAGCTTAGGAGGCTGTCGCTCTATCCAGCTGAGCTACTGAGACATGTTGGCATAATTATATTGTGTGAAGTACAGTTACTTATTATAATCCCATAATCAAAAATGGTCAATGGTTATGCTTAAAGTAAAACCGGCCATTAAGACATGACCGGTTTCTGATCTAACTTGTAAGTTTTTTACGATAAAATCTCGCATATGCCCTTGATCTATCTTTCAGCTTCTTAAGCTGTGATGTCTTCAGTTCAATGATAGGCTGTGCAAATGATGTAATCAGTTTGCTTGAGAGAAGCAAGGTCAGCAGCAGTGATATGCCGGCAAGCAGCAGGAAGTTTTCCGGTTTAGTGAAAAAGCCCTGTATATCACTTTCTCTGAATACCCGAACAAAGAACCCATGCAGCAGATAGACATAAAGTGTATTCTTCCCTAAATTAGTAAAGAAATATTGTTTGCGCGGTACGAAAGCAAAGAAGCTAAATACCATAATTAGGCTTAGGATATAAAAGCCCAATCTCATAAAAACTGCTCCAATGGATGCTGCCCCCATTTCAGTGTATGGCTTCGACCCAAGCAGCCATTTGTAATCCACTTCAGGGTAAAGATAAAAGCCGATAAAGACCACAGCAAAAATAGCGAACGCACTAATCCTGAACTTCGGCTGGAATAGAGCATATAAATGCTCTTTCTTTAAATAGTATCCCAATAAAAATAAAGGGAAGAACACAAACGTCCTTGATAAACTTAAATAGTTTGAAATCCAATCAGCATATCCAACAGCAAGCCCTATGATAAAGGCAGCTGCGAGGGAGTAAACCGCTTTATACTTTGCGAAGAATAAAAGCATGATATTCCAGCAGAACATGCTGATCAGGAACCATAATGACCAATGCGGGTTAAAAGGATCCAGCTCAAAGGTGCCTTTATTATATAAAAAGTAATAAAAAACGGAATAAATAACCTGGAAAATGATATACGGCAGTATAAGCTTTTTGGCAATTTTCTTTATATAGCCTTTTTTATAAAAGCCTTTTGCAAAAAAACCGGATACCAATATAAATGCCGGCATATGGAACGTATAAATCACTTTATATACTGTATAAATTGTCTCATTATCTTCAATAAAAGAGCGGAGCAAATGCCCGAAAACGACAAAGAAGATCAAGATAAACTTAGCATTGTCGAAGTAAAAGTCACGTTGTTTCATATGTCCTCCTCTATTAAAGACCCCCAAAAAAATATTCTCTATGTCTTTACCCACTTTAACATGAAGCAAACTTCATTTCTCGTGTAAATAGGAGGTTTTATTTACAGAAAAAGTAAATTAAAAAAGTTCTGAAATAACTGTAACATAATAATTAAAACTCTGTTGTATAAAAAAACGGCCATCCAACTCATATATTATAAGGCTGAGAAATCTTTTTGCAAGCCTGTTTCAAAATTCTTGAACTGATTGTCATTTTTGTTTCAGATAAATGGTAGCAGTTAATTTAGTCTGCCAATCTTTAAAAAGCTGCGCTTCCCAGGAAAAAAATCATAAAGGGGAAAGCCCCTGAGAAGTGCCAGATTAAAATAAATTGGAAAAATAATCTTCAAATGTCTTTTTTGTTCTATTATAATGAATTGAAAGAATAGTAAAAAAGAATCATAAATAAACTAGTTCAATTGTTCGCATCTGGTTTAAATCACAAAGGGGGAAGTAATTTGAAAGGGGTAAGGAAATTCAAATCAGGAAAGAAGGAACGAAAAGCCTCATCTAAGTCTAAAAAGTTTGATATAGGCAAGTTTTTTAATAAAATTGCCGGCACAAGCTGGTGGAAGAACCTGAAGCTTGGCCAGAAATATGGGGTTGCTCTTTTTGTGACCATTGGTCTATTCACAGTTTCAACAGTCCTTACTTTTTTTCTGCTTACAATTGCCAGCTCAAAACTGGAGATTGTTAAGGATTCTGGAGAAAAAGCCATTATAATTAGTGAATCAGCGGCCACATTTCACCATAAAGGGAGCACGATTGGAAACTTTATCATTGACTCCAATCCTAAACATTTAAAGACATTTGACCAGCTGACAGAGGAATTTAATAAATTAAAGAAGGAGATTTCGCCGGATCTCAACAATGCGAAATCCAAAGACCTTTTTAAGCAAATTGATGAAAACGATCAAAAAATCACCAGTTTATTTCATGACGTTATTGAGCCAAAAGTCAAACTTCAGCATGAAAGAGAATATAGGCTTGGGAAATTGCAGGCAGATAATATTATTTCTGAAACGGTTGAAAAATTGAATACCCTTAGCAGCATGATGAAAGAGGACCAGCAAAAGGCAGTATCTTCTGCAAAATCCAGTCTTATTCTAACTTTGATAGTACTTGGCATTTCAATAATCGTTTCCGCTTTCCTTGGAATCGCAAGTATTGTTTTTATAGGACGTATTATTTCAAAGAAATTAACTTCGATCGTACAGTTCTCAAATGAAATAGCAAAAGGAAACCTCAATGCGGATTCAGTGGAATATGAGGGTAATGATGAGGTAGCACAGCTTAGCAGAGCCATGAATTCCATGAAAGTAAAACTGCAGACAATGATTCAGGAAATTAATGCAGTTTCTGGATATGTTACAGAAAGAAGCGGAGAACTGAATATTGCTGCAAATGAAGTGAAAGCAGCCAGTCAGCAGGTTGCTTCAACCATGCAGGAGCTTTCAGGAGGAGTTGAGGATCAGGCTGGCTCTGCAACACGTTTGTCTTTATTGATGGACGAGTACCTGGAAAAAGTAAAAGAAGCAGCATACAGCGGGGATGAAATCAAGAGTGCTTCCACTGAGGTGTTATCGCTTACTGAGGATGGAAACAAGCTTATGAAAGAATCCCAGGAACAAATGGGATTAATTAATCAGATTATGAAGTCGTCTGTGGACAAGGTTAATGGACTGGATGATCAGACCAAACAAATCTCAAGGTTAGTTAAGGTTATAAAGGAAATTGCTGACCAGACTAACCTGCTCGCATTAAACGCAGCAATTGAAGCTGCCAGAGCCGGTGAGCACGGAAGAGGTTTTGCAGTCGTGGCAGATGAGGTGAGGAAGCTGGCTGAGCAGGTATCCTATTCGGTTTCAGATATCACCAAGATTGTCGGAGGTATTCAAGCAGAGTCGAACAGTGTAGCCGTGTCACTTCAAACAGGCTATGTTCAGGTTGAAAAAGGAACGGAGCAAATTCAACTGACAGGACAAACATTCCAGAAAATTTATGAGGCAGTTAACTCAATGTCCACCAATGTCAGCGACATTTCCCGCAGCCTCGAGCAAGTTTCAATTAATTCTTCACATATGAATCAGTCCATTGGCAATATTGCCGCAGTATCTGAGGAATCTGCTGCAGGCATCGAACAAACGAGCGCATCAATGGCTCAGACTAATCATTCAATGGAGGAAATATCAGATAATGCACAGTCTCTGTTGCAATTGGCAGAACAATTAAATGAGATGATTGCAAAATTTAAACTGTAAAATCCAGGCATACTCGTGATAGGGTATGTCTCTTCCTTTCTATCCAAAGCCCTTAATATAAAAATTATTTTAGCCATTTTTCTCTGAGATTTAAAGGTTTTAATCTGATTTTGTAGAAATATTTAATTAATTGCAAATCCCAATAGGAGGAAATAGAGTGGTCATTATGAATCAGGAAATCAGGAGACTCTATGCCAGGATTGAGACTTTGGAAAAGGAAAAGAATATATTGGCTAACGGCAATTCGCCTGGATATAATCTTTTCTCTCACTCAAAAGATGGAATTATAATTTTTGACAGCGAGGAGAAAATAGTTGATGTC
>NZ_BCUY01000031.1 GCF_001591465.1 Cytobacillus firmus NBRC 15306 | reverse complement strand
CTTATTCCCGTCTGCACAGATAAACGATTTCTCTATTCCAGCCATGCGGACAAAATAGGGCAATCGCTGATCTTTTAATTTTTCCTCAATATAGGGTGTGTCTGGATCTATGTAAATGTGCACCCTATTGATAACACCCACAGGAACTTGCATGGTTTCTTTGATGGTATGCATCGCTTCGACATTGAAGTGAAATGTGAATGTCCCATAGTCAGTCTCGTGCTCTATGTGGAACATTTCATAATCTTCCTCCGTGCTCTGCATGATAGGGTTGGAATTTGGAGACGCCTTGACATACGATTTTACTTTTTCGTCCTCTTTATGAAATATCTCCAACCAGAATTGTTTCCACTCATCAAAGAAGGTGTATTGCCCGAAATAATTTTTAAAAGAATCGATATAGCCCTCAAAGTCATACGGGACGTACTCGACAGGGGTTGTAGCGGTGAATGTACACGGCATTCTCATCTCTCCTTTTTCATTAAGTGACTATATGAATTATCGGCTGTAACCTTTCATTCTATTAATCTTTTCATATAGTCACTCATCTTCCTGGTATTATAGCAAAGAAAATTGGAATTTTTTTGGAAAATAAAACCATGAAAATTCCAATTTTATGGTATATTGAAAATTGTAAGAAATTACAAAAAAGAGGAGGAATGCACGTATGAAGAAAAAATTGATTTCGGCATTGGTTTTAGCAGTAGCGCTGACAACCTCTGTCACCGCGCCTTTGGCCGCAGAAAATTCGGTCCAGGAAAAGAAGGAGAATGTCTTTTCGGCAAAGGATATTATGTTCTACAAAACCATCTCAGATAATCCGGCACAAGAAAGAAAAATGGCCAAGGGGGAACATAAAGAAGCCATTAAACTTGTCGAGGACTATATAAAAGCAAATGGGCTTTCGATCGTTACTGATCTCGATGATCCAGACTATCAGAAATTCGTTATGTCATTGGGCGTGGCGTTTGATGAGTTTAGCGAAGAAGATATGAAAAAAATAATTTCGTTCGTTAAGTTTATCGATTATTATGAAAATCATGCTCAGAATAATAAGCTCAAAGGATTCAAGAATAAATTAGAGAACAATGCTTCATTATCGGAACAGGAGACCGCCGAGTTAAGCAGTTTATTGCCGGCTTCACCAAACGATCCATCTACTGCAGAAAATGCGGAAGTTTCTGGAGATATTATATCGCCTATGACTGTTTATTCAAATGGATATGATAATATCAAGGCAAGGGATTACGCCTATAAATGGTGGGATGGAAGAAATCCTCTCTACGATTATTATGCCTATAAAAAAGGTTGCAGTATTTATGATAAGAGTTGTTGGAGTAAGTGGAATGATTGCGCAAACTTCGTTTCACAAGCCTTATATGCTGGTGGCATGAAAATGAGGTACGGGTCGTCTTATACTTCGTCAGCGTCTTGGAGTTATGGTGTAGTACCTTCTTACACCTGGGGTGGCGCTCATAACTTCTACACCCACTGGAAGGCACGGGCAGGCGTAGCGAGTTCGGTTTCAGCGTTGCAAACCGGTGATGCTGTAAACGCTGATTTCACAGGCGATGGCAGTATAGACCATACGGCCCTCATTACGGAGAATACGGGTTCATACAGCAGCAATAAATATTTAACACAACATACAACTGATAAAAAAGAGACAACAACTTTAGCAACTTGGTATAATAGTGGCTATAAAGTATATGGTTATGAAATGGACAAGGCATCAAATTAATAGTTGAACGATTTGAAAGCGCAAACTGAAATTAGTTTGCGCTTTTGGTACAAAAAGGATAAATTTATGAAGAAAGGAGCGATAACATGAATAGAAAATGGCTTATCATGAGTGTGGTTTTGATTGGCATTGCCGCAATAGCAATTTTTATTTATTTTAATCAGGTGCGTTATCCAGCCCTTCCGGCAGATGTAGAATCCACCCCGAAAGAAGCTGTGCAGAAATTGAATGAATCCGATCAACCATTAGTACAGATTTCAAAAGACGATGAGGCAACCTGGTACATCATGAAGAATGAAGACGTCAATGAGCAGATTAAACAGTTAATCAGCAGCAAAGGTTGGGTTTTTAAAGAGATAGATGGTAATAGTCTATTTTTTGAAAAAGACGATGAAACATTAATCGTAAGTACAGAAATGTGGACCGGTAACTATCGTCTTGTTAAAGTCCCAGCTCAATTTTGAGATGAATAAAAAACAGCCGGAGATTTCCTCATCGTAGGAGACATCCGGCTTTTTATATGGAATGGTGAACCTTGTCACTAAGCCTATTGGTACGCTCACTCATCCTCCAGGTACAAATCATCAAGTTTCGCCCCAACTTCCTGCAGGTTCGGTGTGGTATAGATCATCGTCGTCTTCGGATCATCATGGCCGGCCAGCTGAGTGAGCGTCGTGAGCGGCACTTTCTTTGCCGTTTGATAAAGAAACGAATGGCGGAGGAGGAATTGGAGGATGTTTGTATTACCCGGATTTACCAGGTCACTCGTAGGGTTTCCAAGCTAATAAAATGACAACTTTTTAGATGAAATTTTCACAGTATGATTTGCCAAGGTTAGTAAATATCAATTGGACAACAAAACAAGCTAATCTATAATAATTATAGAAAACAAAAAACGCCTAACCCCTTATTGGTCAAGCGTTTTAAAGTATGGAGCATGCGGGGCTCGAACCCGCGACCTCAACTTTCATGTTAATCATTGGAGGGCATGGGTGCATTGGTTTATTAAGTCTTTTTCTAAGCTTCAACGTTGCTTGAAAGAATTTTCGAGGGCAAAATACCTTTAATTGGGAGGGGAAGCATCCGGATTTTTTTACAATCACGTTGCTGGTAACCTTTATGAAAATGTTTTTTAATAATTCCAATTAGATCTTTTCGAGGAGGAAGTTGATATGGCTGCAATTGGTTCAGCCGTTAGAAAAACTTTTTATTTAAAATTATGTTTATTTCCCCTGCCTTTAACTAAAAGTAAAGTTGCTGGACAAAAGATTAAAGATGGAAATAAAAATGACTAAGATTCCAGATAGTCACAAAAAGAATACGATAAAGATAACTGTTCATGTTTTGTTCATGTTTATGTTTAATATTGGTCTTATTTATGTTTAGTGTAAACGAAGGTACGTTGATTTAATGGGGTTTTTAAAGTCCGTTTGTTCATGTTTATATGGTTAATAGATGGGCGGCATGATGTAATCATCGCCCAAACCCCTTGATATGTAAAAGGGAAGAGGAATGCTAAAATTTCTCTCCTAAAATTAGAGGTTTCTCATGAGTTTTTCAAACTTGTGGGAAGCCTCTTTTTTCATTTCTTTTGTTACCTGCAGATAGACGTTTTTTGTTAGCTCGCCATACTTGCTCTCATCAAGATGAAGAGGGAACTTAACGTTACATCTCGAATATCTAATGAAGTTGTAAAACTAATAATTAAAGGAAAGACAGGAGCTGGTTACGATGATAAAAGGCTTCGGTAGAAAAGATGGTACAGTAAAGTGCTGAAGATTGAAATAGATAATTGGACTGGAACTGTGATTACTCCCCAATTAGGAAATGAGACGATCTTTTCTTTCTTTGCAGAGAATGACAGTTATTTTCCAACAGAACAACAAGTGATGTTAAATTTTCAAGTGCATAATTTAGATGAGATGATCACGCATCTTGAACAAATTGGTGTACCTCTTGTTAAGGAAAAAGAGGTTAGTGAGTTTGGGAAGTTTATTTGGATTGAAGATCCTGATGGCCGACTGGTCGAGCTTTGGGAGAAATAGCGAATTTGAAAACAAGAGACATAGGGACAGGCACCTTGTCCCTATGATCCCTAAACGGCTTATACGCCAAAAAAGGAATTCCTATCTGGGAATCCCTTTTTAAATAGTATGGGAAGTAGAAATTCTACTTCTTTCGAGAGGTAGCGCGGTTACTTTATTCTTTATCCTGACCCCCGCCAAAAGCTTCCGGAATCATCGTAAAGCCTTCAATCACGGTATCCTCTTCCACCTCGATCATCAGGTAACGCTTGCCGTCAAAATTAATTTGTCTTACATATCTAAGATCCTGCGGACAAATGGATATGTTGGCTGCTTTTGTGCTGATTTTGATTGATTTTGAATTGTATTTAGGCAGGACGCTGCTTGCCTTTATTTCATATTTGTCATCATCAATGATTTTTTGATAAGCAGATTGGACCTTTTCAGAATCAATGTCTTCGATGCCGCTCACCTTTAAAACATGTTCTACGTCTTTGGAATCCAGCTTCGGCGGTTCATCCTCTTCGTTTTCCACGATCATCCGGTTTATCTCTTCATATACGTTGGAAAGTGTTGAGGTGCTAAGCTGATCTCCTGTTACGTCTTTAATAATTTCTTCAAAAACGATTTTATCATCCTGCGCCGTCATTGTTTCTTCCCCGTTTAACACGTCCTCAATGAACTGGTGGTCGGGCTCATGGACCTTGCCTGCAGAATACAGGACATGATTGACATCAGCCGCGTGATCGGTGAAGCAAGGAAATAGAAACCCTGAAATGGGAGACTTGAGGTTGATAATTGGATCAACGGTAAAATGATATTTAAATTCCCGTTCGACATAGTCAAAAAGCAGTTCTTTCTTCGGTTCCTGCGTGTTATTGATGCTGCAGAGAATAAAGGGATGAGAATAAACGGCATCCCGTTCACTTTCCTCGGCCTCTGGATTGCGGCGTTTCATGGGCTTATGGTACTCCCCGCGAATGAAAGTCACGACAATATCCTTTTCATATTGCCGGATTCCCAGCATTTTGCCGACAATCTGAAGCATTTGTTCCGTCCAGCCTTCAGCATCATTAGTCAACAATCCTTGATGAAGGATGAGCTGACTGCTGTTTTCCGCATCTCTCTGAAACTTTAACTCAAAGAGCTTTTCATCCAATTGGCCGCCAAGCATCTTTTTGAAGTTGTCCATAAACAGCTCCTGCTGATCCTGATCCAGCATTTCAAAAGGCTGGCTCTCATAATGATAAATCTCGCTTGATTCCTTCATAATATAGACGTTAAAAATATCTGTTATCTTTAGTAAGTCATTATTTAATTTAAATTGTTTCCGAATCTGTGCAATGTCTTTTTTGTTCACGGTTAAATCCACTCCTAAACTGCCCAATATGCATATCTACTAGAATAACAAAATACATCAGCTCTATAAATTATTATTTATTTTCATTTTTCTATAAGGGGTTTATTAATGAAGATTCGGAAGAGGGGAAGTGACTACGGAATTCTGGTATTCTGCCAGCATTGAGGGGATAAAAAGAGGCTTCCCATAAGCTGGCCAAAACTTATCGGAAGCCTCTTTACTTTGCTAAGGGGATTATTTTTTAACCGCATGTATACCCCTGGAAAGCAGCCGATCCGATTCATCTAAGAATTGTACGGATTGCCGTGTTGTTTCTTCATTTTTGAGCAATATAGATTTATAGGCTTCTGTCACCTGTTGAAGCTGCCTATTTAAAGCGTTCAGCTTATTGATGAAATCAAGGACATTATTCTCCCCAATAGTGGATGGAAGGGTTGGCTGGAGCCCGTTAGCGGAGGATTGAAGTTTAGAAAGTGCCAGTTCTATATCGTTTATCCTTAGCTTAATCTCAGTATCCATTCTCAGTACCTCCTCATTATTTCTTCGATCTCTCTGCTGCAAGCTGTGCTTCCAGGGAAGCGATTGTTTGTTTGATAGAATCGATTTCCTGCTGGATCTGCTGCAACTTCCGGCTTATGGCTGAAAACACATCTTGAAACTGATTTGACTCAATGTCCGTGTAACTCGTAAGCATTTGTTCAAACCGGATATCCTCAAATTCATCTGCCAGCTTTCCCTGCCAGGTAAAAGGGGAAAGATCCGGCTTTGTGACGGTATGCCGATAATGGTTAAACTCCTGCTGTTTTCCTTGGAGCTCCCCCTCACAGGCCAGCAGTCTCTGCAGATCACTTTGTTTCTTCGCCAATAAACTGTAGTAATATCCTAAAGACATGGTGATGCAGAAAGTTTCTGATATTGTCAGTCTCCCTCACCTGCAGGATGGGGAGTTTTCGGCACATGTAAGGAGAGCGGAACTTCACCGGAGAAATACGGTAGATGATCTTATGACCTTTGACAGCCAACAAACACTGGCACTTGATCCAATTGAGCAGGATCTTCATCTGATGCAGACATACATCGATGAAATTTCCAGCCTCTTTCAGAGTGGAAATCTCAGCATTTCCGGCTATTCCGTCAAGCAGCTTCAGTCCAGCCCAATCTATGGAGAGCTTTTAGAAGGCATCAGGCATAAAGCAGGAAATTCCGTGCGTTCTCCGGAATTCTTTAAAGAGCTGGGCGTCACGGCCCTGGGTCAGATTTTGCCTCCCGGTGCTTATTCCATCTGGGCTATCTGGCAGAGTAATTACGAAAGAAATACCATCCACTATCAGTTAAGGGCCTTGAAGGCTTTAGCAGAACTAAACAGTAATGAAATCAGCCCGGAGGAATTCGCCTCCCTGAGCGGCCGGGAGATTCTGACTGTTGATGTCATAGACGAGTATGGCATCGGCAGCGAGAATCAGGGCGGAAAGTTTCATCTATACGAGGACGGCCGGATTGTCCGGGAATTCTATGGAGAAAAAGGAATAGCCTACGAGTTTGTGGACTCCATTCCAGAAGACCGCGTGGGAGGAGTACGGGAATTGGACTCCATGGCCGACGGAACCCCTCTTGAAATACTCGAATACCTGTCGCTCGCGGCTGTTGTCCGAAAGCAAGGAACCAAGGTCATTCGGAAAAGCATCAATAAGGCGGACTTTGATGCGCTTGTCAGGATATTGAAAGAGGAAAAGGGTCATGTGGTCTTGCCGGGGAGGAAGGCTGGGAAGGGTACGGATGAACTTAATAAGGATTTAGCAAAAGCTTATCTGAGGGATATAGAGGCTAAAACTGGACGAAAGGTTAATAAAGAGCAGATTCATCTTATAAAAGAAGCCTTGAGAAACAAAAACTATGAAAAATTGACACCAAAAGAGACAGCTAAGCATAGAAGCAAATTTACATCGAGCTTGAAAGATAAATTGATTGCAGAATGGGAAGAAAAAACCAACCAAAAGTGGCCAAGATATACAGAAGAAGTGCTTGATAAGAATGGAGAGGTTGCTCGGAGTATTGGTTAACCGTATGATGCCCATCATATCATAGAGAATAACTTTGGTGGCCCTCATGAGTGGTGGAATATTCATCCAGCAAAATATCCTAACGAACACCAAGCAGGGATACATGGAAAGGGAGCACCATCAGGTAAACTATTTCCAAGGAGGTAAAATAGCATATGGCTGATTTTGAATTTATTAATGAGCTAGAAAATAAAACCTATAAGGTACCTGAAGATGATATTTTAAAAGCTGAACAAAGAATGGATATCAGTTTTCCAAATGATTTAAAACAGTTATATTTAGATGTTGGTTATGGTTTTATTAAAGGTCAAAGTGCTAATGCAATAAATAGAATATTGGGACCAGGGGCTGTAGCAGATATTAGATTAAGAGAAGGTATTTTTGAATTTGACCCAGATTTAGATGAACTTTTTGATGATGAAGATAAACTTATTTTTTTTGAAGTAAACGAGGGTGTTTATATTTCAATAGATTTACAATTAGTTAATAATCCAATATATTATTTCGATATTCAAATAGCTGAATCGTTAGAGGATTTTTTTAAAAAGTTTCTCAATAATAATGAATATTTTATAGATTTAATTGAGGATTAGGCTTAATTGGTATAAAAAAATAATTGACCTTGGATTGGCTATGCCTTTCAAGGTTTTTCGTTTAATATATCCTCAACATTCCCCCTCAAAATGTAGTGAATTTGCCCAAGCCAAACCCATTTCCGCGCATATACAATAATGTAGGCATATACAGAGGAAATGGAGGTATGTATGAATGTACCCTTATAGAGGGCCTTATCAGCCGCAGGATCAGCGGTTTTTTGGATTCTTTGGTCTGCCTTTTTTAGGCGGGTTAGCAGGAGGCTTATTGGGCACTGCCTTATTCTACCCGCGTCCATATTATGGGTATCCGCCACCGCCGCCATATTATTACCCGCGGCCTTGCTGTGGACCAGGATTTGGATATCCTTATTAATCGTTATCAGGGGGAGCTCTTTAAGAAATGCTTCCCTTTTTTGATGCCTAAAAGAGCCAGAGTAAATTGTTGAGAGAAGGGCTTACGGAAACATAAATCTTCCATGTAATTGAAAGGTTGGTTTGAAGTAAGAAGATTAAGGTTAAATATGAATATTATGGAATTATAGTGGGATAACTAATTTATCGAATTTTGCATGCTTAAGCGGTTTATGTTACCCTGAAAAACGTATCTGCGGATAGGCTGCTCCATAATTTTACAATTATTCGAAGTATAGGAGGTGCTGAAAAGTTGATTGCGTTTAAAGAAGTAAACAAAGTCTTTCAGGATGGGTTTCATGCTCTCAAGAATATTACTTTTAAGGTCGAGGAAGGTGAACTGCTGGTTCTGATTGGACCCAGCGGATCTGGAAAAACCACAACCATGAGGATGATCAACCGTCTGATTGAGCCGACAAAAGGGACAATTACAATTGAAGGAAAAGATATTTCAAAAGAAGATCCAGTCAAGCTTCGCCGGACGATCGGCTATGTGATCCAGCAAATAGGGCTGCTTCCTCATATGACGATTAAAGAAAATGTTTCGCTTGTTCCGAGGCTGATGAAATGGAAGAAGGAAAGATACATAGATAAAGTGGACGAACTGATGCATATGGTAGGACTGGATCCGGAGATGTTTGGCGAACGTTACCCTTCAGAACTGAGCGGCGGGCAGCAGCAGAGAATCGGTGTTATCCGTGCGCTGGCAGCTGAGCCGAAAATTATTTTAATGGATGAACCATTCAGTGCACTGGATCCGATCAGCCGGGAGCAGCTGCAGGATGAGTTAGTCCGCCTTCAGCGGGATATCCAGAAAACCATTGTATTCGTCACCCATGACATGGATGAGGCGCTTAAAATCGCTGACCGCATCTGTATTATGAAAGATGGGGAGGTGGTGCAGCTCGATACGCCGGAAAACATCATCCGCAGGCCGGCTAATGAGTTTGTCCGAAGCTTTATTGGAGAAGACCGGCTTCAGGAAAGTGACAGCATTTCATTCCCGAAACTGACCAAATTAATGGTTCCTGCTGTAACAGCGGGTGAAAACCGCAGGCTGGCCGAATCCCTAAAGATGATTCGAAACAAACGGGTTAACAGTCTTGTGGTTGTGAATGATCAAAATGTTTTTCAACAGCCGGCGGCAAGGATACGATCACCATTACCGGGAAAAACTTCACAGAGCAGGAGATCATGGTTTACATTATGGGGCATCTGATTGAAGAGCATACAGATTTAAATGTGAAATATGAGTCCTTCCTGGGAGGTACCGCACCTGCATTTGAAGGTGTTAATAACGGAAATTATGATTTATATATGGAATATACGGGAACAGCTTTGCTGAGTATTTTAAAAGAAGAAATGATCAGCGATCCTGACAAGGTGTATGACCTTGTAAAAGAGCGCTTTAAGGATGATTATGATTTGGTCTGGCTTGAACCGTATGGGTTTAATAACACGTATACACTGACCATTCGAAAAGAAGATGCTGAGAACTGGGGTGTAAAAACCATCTCAGATTTAGGCAGGAAATCATCGGAGCTGGCTCTTGGGTCGGAGCCGGAATTTCTGGAGCGTCCAGATGGCTATCCCGGCCTTGTGGAAACTTATGGATTTGAATTTGGGGAAACACAGGCCATGGACTCTGGCATTATGTACAGTGCCATCAAGAATGGCGAAGTGGATGTCATTGACGCCTTTTCCACCGATGGCCGCATACCGGCATTCAATCTGCAGGTCCTTGAGGATGATAAAAAATTCTTCCCTCCGTATTATGCAACTCCTGTTATAAGGGCTGATACGCTGAAAGAACATCCTGAAATTGAAGAAGCATTGAAGAAGCTCGCCGGGAAAATTGATAATGAAAAAATGCAGGAACTTAATGCAAGAGTTGATATCGATAAAGAACAATATGAAGATGTGGCGGTTGATTTCCTGAAAGAAGAGGGATTAATTGACTGATTCGAAAAGGACTGTGGATATCATCCGCAGTCCTTTTTGTAAGATCAATATCTATTTAAATGATAATGGATGGTGTGGCTCTGAACTAAACTTACTGCAGATGACCTTGCGCACTTTCGGAAGTTTCTTCTGCGACTTCTGTAAAAATATCCTCTTCGTTTTCGGGAACCATATGGATAGAGAAGCCCTTGGCAAAGGCAGGTTCCAGTAAATGAATCAGCTGCTGGACATCAGCCTGAAGCTGAAGGAATTCCCGGTGATAAACTTCTCGAATTTGTCTGATTTCATTTGTGCATATTCCATGACAACTAAGGTAAGGACAAGGATGAGTCCAACAGCAAGAGTAGTCCAAATGCTTTCCCCTGAAACCGGTTCAATTAATAGTGAACCAATTCCAATCATGATTACTACCTGAGCTAATGTCATCTGTGAAATAGACTTTCTGCCAGCGATCCTTAATAACAGGGTACCCCCGATGACGACAAGGATTGAGTTCCAAATCCAGTCGAATTCCACTCTTATCCCTCCCTAATATTTTATTATAGTCTCTCGCAAATAGAGCCTTCTAAAACTGTTAATGTCAATTTATCTAACAAAAAGTGGGATTGGCTATTGTTACAAGCTTATTAAACGTGTTAATATCAAAATATTATAAAAATTTTAATAACTACATAATTGTCGGGGGGAATTTGTGATGAAGAAGATTTTAGCCGTCCTAGCAAGCAGCGCTTTATTAATGCTGGCTGCCTGTGGCTCAGGAAATGAGGAAACCAGCGGGGAAGCGTCAGAAAAGAAAACCGTAAAAATCGGGATCACGCAAATAGTTGAGCATCCATCATTGGATTCTGCGAGAGAAGGGTTTATTGCCGCACTGAAAGATGCGGGCTATGAAGAAGGAAAGAATCTTAAAATTGATTTCCAGAACGCCCAGGGGGATATGAACAATAATATGTCAATCGCCCAGAACCTGGTCGCGGACAAGAATGATTTGATCCTGGCGATTGCTACGGCGAGTGCACAATCGGTTGTGCAATCCACGAAGGATATTCCAATCCTTTTTACAGCCATCACCGATCCTGTGGGAGCTGAGCTTGTGGAAAGCATGGAAAAGCCGGGCGGGAATGCCACGGGTACATCTGATACACATCCGGATGCCATCAAAAATACAATTGACTCTATCAAAACATTTGTACCTGATGCCAAAAAGGTCGGCATTATATACAATGACGGGGAACCAAACTCAGTGGTAAATGTTAAGCATGCAAAAGAAGCTATCGAGGCGGCAGGCCTGGAAGCGGTTGAAACGACTATCTCAACTAGCTCCGAGGTGAAGCAGGCAGCTGAATCCTTAGTGGGACGTGCTGATGTATTTTACATCCCTAAGGACAATACAGTCGTATCTGCCCTTGAATCTGTGCTGAACGTAGCCAATGAAAAAGACATTCCAGCTTTTGTCGGAGAAAGTGATTCGGTTAAACGGGGCGGATTTGCTGCCTATGGTTTTGAATATCATGATCTGGGATACTCCACAGGCCAAATGGCTATTGACATTCTTGAAGGCAAAAAGCCGAGCGAGATTCCTGTCGGCTACCCGGAGAACCTTGAGCTTGTGATTAACAAAAAAGCAGCTGAGGAACAGGGGATTACTCTCACAGAGGACATGCTGAAAGATGCTAAGGTGGTTGGGGAATAAATAGTCTGCTCAAAGATACAGCGATTTAGCTGTATCTTTTTTTTGCTTAATGGACCCCGAAATTTATTTTGGAAAATGATTCAAAAGTACCATATAAACAAGAAGGCTGATTTTAGGAAAAAAAGGGCACAACAAAGTTTAATTAAAATCTAAATGACTGAGTAATTTTACCTAAAATATACAATTGGGGGTTTATAGTTTAATAGGAATAAAACCACAGACATAATTCGACACGGCGTTGTACGCGATTTGACGAGTTTTGACTGCCATGATAGTAATAAATAGGTAGAAAATTTGAATTTTAAAATTGAAAAATCAGTAATAACCTATGAAAAAAATACCAATTTAGGTTTAAGCCTTTTGAAATTGGGTATTAGTGGGTATAAATAACTGTTTTGTTATTTTTTACAAGCAAGTAATTGACCTTTGTATTGTGTATTTTTACAATAATAGTAACCTATTGAAAAGGAGAGATTTGAATGTCAGGAGTTATTCGCGTTACACCAGCAGAATTAGTAGGCATGTCTAACCGTTATAATGGAGAAAGCAGCCAGGTTGGGGATCAGATTGTCCGTTTGGATAATATGATTCGTGAACTGGAAGGTGCATGGGAAGGGGAAGCAAGCAGAGCATTTGCTGAACAATACCAATCTTTAAGACCTTCATTTGTTCAAATGCAGCAATTATTAGAGGATATTTCTGTTCAGCTTAATAATACTGCAAGAGCTCTTGAAGATGCTGATAACCAGATCGCAGGCCAAATCCGCGGTTAATTTTATCTGAATCAATAAGTGGAGAAGGAGCGCTGCATTCACAGGATGAAAAGCGCTCTTTTTTTGGTACTAAATTAGCAAATTTTTACTTTGGTAATTTGTCTAGCGCAAGCAGCCTGCCCCCTCGAGGTGTCAGGGGTGATCGAGGCGCTTCCGCTTTTCTAGTGAGGTGTTGAATATGTACATAGAATTAACAATTGATTTAAAACATTATGAAGTTGAACCTTTCGATCTCCGTCTATCTAACTATCACTCTGTTAAAAAAGTAGTTGATATTGTTTGGCAAGCTAAGTCTATTCCTCAGCCGCCCCGGGAAGGATATTGGGTCAGAATTCCCAACAAGCAAATGATTCTGTCAGGAAACGATAAGCTGGCAGAAAAGGGGATTACCACTGGGGACCGTTTCGAAATTTTATAAAGGAGCATTTAAAAATGTCAGAAAAGAGTCAAACCTACCTTGAAGAGCAGCTTGAAGCGGTTGTCGAAACAGATCATCAATCCCTAACCATTCTTTTTCAAAAAGAAAAAATTAAAGCTGATGCTGCTGAGGAATTGGAATTGCTCCAGGCAATGGAATCAGCTATAAAAAGGGATATCCATTTAACAGAGGATGAACTGCGCCTCGTCCTGCAAATTCCCTCAAATTACTTAACCTTCTCCAAATTAAAAAAGAAAGACCAGAGAAGCAGATGGATGTTTTCTTCGCAACTTCTAAAACTTGTGAAAAGTTATCCGTATTCCAGACTGCATCTTGTTCTTTGTCCTGAAAACATTGTGGCGGATGAAAGCCTGTCACCGCATTTGCTTCATTATGGTGTTAGTGAAAGCCTTCCGCCTTATGAAACCAATCAGGAAAAACTCTGGATGGAATTGAAAGCGACCATCGCAGCTGCTGTAGATGGAAATCGCTCCTTCCGGGATTACCTCAAACTTCATGAAACCATTGAACTGTCGCCTGCAGCGGCAAGTGTCATCAAGGCCAAGGATGAAAATGAATTGTCAGACATCATCCGGACTAACATAGAAATGCTTGAAAAGAAAGATAAGGAATATGCTAAGGTTCCGCAGAAAAAGTGGAAAGCAACAAGGTATTCGGCGTGGGGGCTGCTGATTGCTTTAGTGCCTTTCGTTGCTTTCAGCCTATATTCCCTTATCTTTACTCAGCCAAAACAGGCAGCTTTTATTAACAGTCAGGAGCATTTTCTGAAAAGCCAGTATAGCGATGTCGTTTCCGAGTTATCCAATTATGATATTGATCAGATGCCAAGAGTCGTACAGTACGAACTGGCACAGTCTTACATAATAAATGAAGCATTGACAGAAGACCAAAAAGAGAATGTCCAAAATACGATCACCCTGCAGACGGATCCCCTATACTATCATTACTGGATTCACATTGGGAGAGGAGATGCCAAGGAGGCTCTCGATATCTCCCGGGATCTTGAGGATCGGGACTTAATGCTGTTCGCATTGCTTAAATACCGTGAAGTTGTCAAAGCAGATGATAGTCTTGAATCCGATGAAAAACAGCAGAAAATCGACGAAATTCAAGCAGAGATTGATGAGTATATAGAGGAACAGAAAGCTCAGGAGGAAGAGGAGCAGCGTCTTCAGGAAGAGCAAAGCAGCAGCGGAGATAATGAACAGACAGTAAAACAGGAGTCACAACAAAAAGCTGCTGAAGAGCAAAAGGCTGGAGATGCAAAGGCAGCTGAAACCACTGCTGAAAAATCTGCCGAGAAGAAGGAAGAGGCAGGAAAGACAAAACCTAATTAAGATAGACAGGAGGTGGAGAGATGGAACAGTTATGGTTGTTTTACAGCGATTACTGCCAGCAGCTGTCTATGCCAATTGAAAAAAGCGGCAGGATCACTATTGGCCCTGACCTGGAACAGCTGGTGACAATAAGGGAGTTTCCTTTTACAAAAGGAATTGTGTCAATAGAAAAGCACGACAGCTTCTATGAAGTTAAGCAAAATGAGTTGGTTCTCGGAAAGCTGAACGATGGAGAACCCTTTCAGATAAATGATGAAGGGAAAACCCTGACGATAATAGGAACCTCTGAAGCTATTAAAAGCCAGACCTACTATTCCGGCTATAAAAGGGAAATAGAGATATCCTCTGATAACCCGGAAGCATCCATTTATAAAAAGCACGGCATTTTAATGGATGCGAGCCATTCTTTTGACCTGATAAAAACAAATAAGGGCTGGATGGCAGAGCCGGGTTCAGGACAGATTTATATAAACGGAAAAAGAGTTGAAGAGAGGACTTTCCTTGAAATGGGAGATGTGCTTTTCTTTCCATTCATGTCTATACGAATAATAGAAGAAGATCTTTTCCAGATTGATAGCTTTGAAGGGTATGAATCAAAGCTCCCTATTACCATCAGGCCGCAATCAGAGATGGCAAAGAAATATCCTCTCTACCGGAGAACGCCAAGAATGATCTATGAAATGCCGGATGAGAAGGTCTCCCTTTCCTTTCCATCGCAGGAGCCGGATGATTCAGGCAGGGGTTTATGGCTGATTATCATGCCGCCGCTGATTATGCTGGTTGTAATGGGCATCGTGGCTTTAATTCAGCCAAGAGGGATTTTTATTATCATTTCAATGGTCATGTTCATGACCACTTTAGTGACATCAACAGTTCAGTACTTTAAGGATAAAAGCAATCAAAAAAAGCGAAAAGAGCGCAGGCATCGGGTCTATACTGCCTATCTGGAAGAGAAGCGAAAAGAACTGCAGGCACTTTCTGACCAGCAGAAGCATGTCCTTGAATTCCACTTTCCATCCTTTGAGAAAATGAAGTATTTTACGGGCCATATATCCGACCGGATTTGGGAGCGGCCTCTGCAGAGCTTTGATTTCCTTCAATTCAGGCTGGGTACCGGAAATGTGCCTGCGAGCTATGAAGTTAAAGTCAGCTCAGGTGATATGGCAAACCGTGAAATCGATGATCTGCTGGAACAGTCACAGCAAATGGAAAAGGTGTATAAGGAAGTTAGAAATGTGCCTGTAGTGGCTGACCTTGCAAAGGGGCCAATCGGACTGATTGGAAAAGAGCCGGTTGTTAAAAATGAGATACACCAGATCATTGGGCAGCTGGCCTTTTTTCACAGCTATCATGATGTGCGGTTTGTATTCATTTTTAATGAAAAGGAATATAAGAAATGGGAATGGCTCAAATGGCTTCCCCATTTCCAGATGCCGCATGCACATGCAAAAGGGCTGATATATAACGAACAAACGAGGGATCAGCTGCTGTCTTCCCTTTATGAAATCCTGCGTGAAAGGGATTTGGATGAAAATAAAGAGAAGCAGGTATATTCGCCTCACCTCGTGTTCATCATAGCCAATCAGCAGCTGATTTCAGATCATGTGATTCTGGAATATTTGGAGGGTGACCACTCCAATATGGGAATCTCCGTGATCTTTGCAGCAGACTCAAAGGAAAGTCTTCATGATAATATTCAAACCCTTGTCAGATATGTCAATCAGGAAGAAGGGGACATTCTGATTCAGGACAAAAAGGCCGTGAGCATCCCATTTAAGCTTGATGCTCATCAGAAGAAGGGAAATGAGGAATTTTCCCGTCTGTTAAGAACGCTTGATCATCAGGTTGGAATGACCAATTCCATTCCAAATAGCGTTTCCTTCCTGGAAATGATGAAAGTAAAAGAAGTAGGGAAACTTCCGATTAAAGAGAACTGGCTTACAAAAGAGTCTTCCAAATCTCTGGCAGTTCCAATCGGTTTAAAAGGAAAAGAAGACCTGTCGCTTTTGAATCTTCATGAAAAGGCGCATGGCCCTCACGGTTTGCTGGCTGGGACAACGGGATCGGGTAAGAGTGAATTTCTGCAGACGTATATTCTTTCACTTGCTGTTCACTTCCATCCCCACGAGGTCGCATTCCTGCTGATTGACTACAAAGGCGGAGGCATGGCCCAGCCGTTTAAGAACATGCCGCATCTTCTGGGTACGATTACGAATATTGAAGGCAGCAAGAACTTCAGTTCAAGAGCGCTTGCCTCTATCAAAAGCGAATTGAAAAGGCGGCAAAGGCTTTTTGATCAATATCAGGTAAATCATATCAACGATTACACTGACCTTTATAAAAACAATATGGCAAAGGAGCCGCTGCCGCATTTGTTTTTGATTTCCGATGAGTTTGCGGAGCTTAAGAGTGAAGAGCCTGAATTCATCAGAGAGCTTGTCAGTGCTGCGCGGATCGGCCGAAGCCTGGGAGTTCACTTAATTCTGGCCACCCAAAAGCCAGGCGGTGTCATTGACGAACAGATCTGGAGTAATGCCCGTTTCCGTGTGGCTTTAAAAGTTCAGGACACAGATGACAGCCGGGAGATCATTAAAAACGGCGATGCCGCTGCTATTACCGTAACCGGCCGCGGCTATCTGCAGGTCGGCAATAATGAAGTCTATGAACTGTTCCAATCTGCCTGGAGCGGGGCCCCTTATTTGGAGGACTCTTCTGAGACAGAGGATGAGATTGCTATTGTAACTGACCTGGGCCTTGTTCCATTATCGGATGTGAATTCACGCCAAGGGAAGAAAAAAGGCGGAAAGACAGAAATTGAGGCAGTGGTGGAAGAAATTGAAGCAGCACAATCCTCGATGGGCATTAAGAAACTTAGAAGTCCATGGCTTCCTCCTCTTGAAGGGCGCTTAAGCAGAAAACTTTATCGCGCTGAGGAGAATAATGAAATTCATTTAGGAATGGTGGATGAGCCTGAGAAGCAGAGCCAGTATCCATTAAGCTATCAAATCATAGAGGATGGAAATGTAGGCGTGTTCGGCTCATCAGGTTATGGAAAATCCCATACGATTATGACACTGCTGCTCAGTATTGCCGAAAAGCGGTCTCCTGAAGAAGCACATTATTATATTTTCGATTTTGGCAATGGTTCACTCCTTCCGTTAAGGCAGCTTCCGCATACGGCCGATTTCTTCCTGATGGATGAAGAACGAAAAATTGAAAAGTTCATGAATCTGATCAAGGATGAAATTGCCCGCAGGAAGCTATTATTCCAGCAGCAGGAAGTCAGCGGAATTAAGATGTACAATTCAATGAGCAATGAAAAATTGCCGCTCGTCTATATTACATTTGATAACTTCGATTTAGTAAAAGAGGAAATGCAGGAGCTTGAAACGCAAATTAATCAGATTGCCAGGGATGGACAGTCACTCGGCATCTATATGATTTTCGCTGCGACCCGGATTAATTCAATCCGGCAGTCACTCATGAATAACCTCAAAACAAAAGTCGTCCATTATCTGATGGACAGCAGCGAGGCCTACTCCGTTCTGGGAAGAGTTCCGTTCGCACCTGAGCCTATACCGGGAAGAGCCATTATTAAAATGGAAGAGGCTTATTTTTCACAGGTATTCCTGCCGGCAGAGGGCAAGGATGATTTCGAGATCATGGAATCGATCCGGGCCGGCATTCAGGAACTGAAGGAGAAATACAAGGACTGCAGTCAGCCTGAAGAGGTGCCAATGCTTCCGGCAGAGCTTAATACGATTAACTTTACCCGTTACACTGCGGGAGAGACTCAGCCAGGACTTGTACCAATTGGCCTTGATGAAGAATCCGTCAAACCTGTGTATGCAAACTTCAATAAAACGAAGCATTGCATTATCCTTGGGCAGGCCCAAAAAGGAAAGACAAATGTCCTTAAGCTCATGATCAATCAAATGCTCGCTCAGGGAGCTGAATCTGTCGGTATTTTCGATTCCTTTGACAGAGGATTATCATCCTATGCCAGTGAGGAAAGGTCAGTCTATATCGAGACAAAGGAACAGATCAGCGATTGGGCTGCAAAGGCGGAAGAACAGTTATCCCTCAGGGAAAAAGAATATCTTAATGCAATCCAGCATGGCAATACAGATATAGAGTTTTCGCCGATTGTGCTGGCTGTGGATGGATACTCCCGTTTTGCACAGACATTGGATAACAGCCTGCAGGAAAGAATGGCAAGGCTGATGAAAAATGGAAGCCATCTTGGGTTTAGTGTCATCGTTACAGGCAGCAATAATGAACTGACGAAAGGATACGACTCCTTAACGGCAGAAATCAAACAGATCCGCCAGGCAGTCGTTCTGATGAAAAAATCAGAGCAGACGCTCTATACCCTTCCATACGACCGGAAAGAGGCGGAGATTCAGCCGGGATATGGTTATTACGTTATAAACGGAAAGGAATTAAAAATTCAAATTCCTTTATGTGCCACTGAAAGGAAGGTCTTAGCATGACAGCCAAAACAAAATATATCGTGAAAATGGTTTTGGTGATGCTTCTGATTATCGCCGCGCCAGCCATCTTTTTTGGCTCCATTGGCGATAATCCTCTGCTGGTCAGGGAGAATGCCACAAGAACCATAGCTGTTGTTAATGAAGATACAGGCGCTGACAAGGAAGAAAAGTCACTTGATTTTGGAGAGGAAATTACATCGATCCTCGAAGATGGCTCACAATATGAGTGGACTGTCATCGGCAGAAGTGCTGCAGAAAATGGCTTGAGAAATACCAAGTATGATGCAGTTGTTTATATTCCTTCCAATTTTTCAAAGAATATCATGTCCTATGAAAGCCAGCAGCCTGAAAAAGCAAATTTTGAATATACCGTTCAGAACCAGCTGAACTCACTGAACCGGGAAAAGGTTCTGCGCGAGATCCAGACAGCCACCAACCGTGTGAATGGAAAGATTTCAACCTTGTACTGGACCTATGTATCACAGGACCTTGAAAATGTGAAATCCCAGTTTGATACCATTTTGCAAAAAGAAATAGACTTCCAGAATGCCATGCTCGCTTTCTATAAGCCCAGCTCAAAGAACCTGGCAGCGGAAATCGAACAGCAGCGCAATATGCTGGAGAGCATTCAGTCGACAGTGAAGACAGCTGCAGAAAGCACTGCCGAGGGTGAAAATAATCTCAGTCAATTTGAAGAAAACCTTGGCTCGTTTGTACAGTTTGTAGATCAGTACAAAGAATACCAGGATAATCAGCAAAGTATCCTTCAAAAAATGCAGGATGAAAATATAGTCGATATTCAAGCTGTTGCGGGACAAAAGATGCCAGCTCATATGGATGCTCTTAGTGGCGATTTGACTAAGGGAGAACTGGAATTGGGCAATGGGATAGCGAGTGTTGAGGCTCAACTTGAAAATAATAGTGAAGCATTTGGAGAGATTTCAGCAATCCCTAAAAATCTAATTGATCAAAAATCAGAAGTTGAAGATGTAATAAGTACGATAATAGATCAAGAAAATGAAGGTCTGTCTAATACCAAGATAAAAATGATTTCAGCTAAAAAGGAGCTTTTGGCTTCTGAGGGTGGAGGGGACATACCGGAAACGGTATCTACTAAAAATAATAACCAAGTAAACCAGCTTCAGCTACCACCTGAAAATTCCGACGAAGATTCTTCTCTACCTGGTACGGAAAATGAAAGACAAGAATTAAAGAATATAGCTAATTCAATTGATGCTTTAAAATCTTCGCTGGATTCTATCGAAGGAGAAAAACCGGATCAGGTCATTGCAGCAATTCAAGAGTTACCAACTTTGGCTGAAAAGATAAGGAATGTTGAAAAAAAACTTGAATTGATAGACTCAGGAGAGAATCCTCTAAAAGATGATCTGGATGAGTTAACCAACAAATATGAAACTTTACTAAATGAAAATCAATTGCTTAAGGATCAATTGGGATCTTCAGTAAGTTTTTCTTCTTTAATAGAACTTATAAAAGAAAAAGAGCAGAAGTTGCTTCAGTTGGATACTTTAGATGGTGACGATAAGAAAATTTTACAGAAAGAAATTGACAATCCACATCCAGTTAAACTTATGCAGTATTATGCTTCTCTTGCACAATATGAGGAGATGTTAGGTTCATCCAATTTAGAAGAACTAACTCAACTCAAAGAGAAATTGAATACTACTATAGGGATAAATGAGGAAGAACAAAAAGCCTGGAATGATTTAGAGACCTCTCTTCCAGAAGCCGGGAATAAACTGATAGATTTCGAAAACCAATTTGTAGCATTCTTTAAAGAGTACAATGAAAAAATTAATGCACAGCAAAAAGCCATCGAGACAGATTTGTCCGCTCTGCAGGAAAATGCAAATTCGGTTAGGGAGCAAATTCAAACATCATCAACGAATACTCCAGTTCCTGTGGATAGCATTGACGGAACTTCCGTTATGTCCAAACAGGAAGGAATCAGCCAGAGAATGCTGATGATTAATGATCTTGTTGGATCCATCGGAGAAAATCAAAGCAATATCGTATCCTATACAAGCGAGCTGGAGCAAAAGGTGCAAAGTGTCCAGCAGGATGCAGATACACTGAATTCAAAGTGGGGCTCGAACGTAGAGACAACTCAGATGTTCCGGGATGATATTTACAATCTTCTTGGAAACACTTATGTGAATGGCCAGAAGAATGGCCCGGTATACGAGCAATTATCCAGCCCGCTTCAAATCAGCGGAGAAACAGCTGCCAAGAAAGAGGAAAGCAAGCTGCCGCCGGTTGTCGTATTGGCCATTGTTCTGCTCAGCAGCTTAATGATCGGATACTTCAGCCATTATTTCAAAAATGCGCCGATGCTCGTCCATGCTTCCATGTTTGTGCTGCTGAATCTTATTGTTGGTCTGATTATCAGCATATTCGGTCTCAATATTTACTCAATGGAACAGGATCGCGCAATAGAGTGGACCATTTTCACCATATTGCTGCTGACGGCAGCCTCGGCCATTGTACTGGCAGGATTCAAGATCGGCAATTTGGCAGGGTGGATTCTGAGCGTAGGTCTCATCGCCTTCTTCATCAGTCCATTCCTGGCTCTTACAGCACCGAATATTAACTATGAAGACCCAATGTCCAAGGTATATATGTCCATTCAGTATGACTCACAAACCCTGTTTATTCCGGCCATCCTCATACTGCTTGGCATTATTGCCTTCCTTGCCATCATTCCATTTGCAGTCCGGTCTATAAAGGACCTGCGTACAAAGAGGGATGAGGACCAGGCTTATGAAGCTTAATAGATTCCTTAAAGTAATAGTTCTGCTCCCGGCGTTTTGGCTGCTAGCTGGCCAATCGGCCGGGGCGACCCCTGACTTTAATAACTTGACTCCGAATACCTATGAAAAAAAGGAATTCAAAGAGAACACCGATTACTTGCATGAAAAATCGCTTTATGAAAATAAGAAGCAGATCCCCGAAGAACAAAAGGATCTTACTTTTACAAAAAAGAACCTGGATCCTTTGAATGAAGTGAAGGAGAAGCTTTTCGACGGCGGTGAAACCACTACTAATACCATCACCGCAAAAGCGGACCAGCTTCAGCTTTTTTCCGATTCGAAACAGGAAAGCTTTTTCAAGGCGGAGGATCAGGTACCCGCAGAACAAGATAATAAATTAATGATTCTTTATATTATTCTGCTTATCATTGCCATAGGTGTAATTATGGGATTCCTCATTCCGAGGATGGCGAAGCAGGCTGACAATTAAATAATTCCCGTACATGTCTCCGGTTTGGAGACATGTACATAAATACTGCAACCAAATTCTTCAGCAAACTCCCCTCAATTAACTGCCCTCTAAAAATAGAATAAAGAATTAGGCATGAAAGAAATGAAGAGACTTTAAATTATTGGATAAAAAACTTTTAAAAATGAGGTGTCAAAATGAACTCATCACATGTAAGAGCCCTGGCAAGGGTATTTCAGACAGCTTCAGATGATATCAAAACAGAGGAATTCAAACTAAAGCAAAGTGTCCAAAACCATGCAGGTGAATGGAAGGGCAAAGCACGGGACAAATTTGATTCCGCATTGGAAGAAGCGGGTGTCCTCTTCCAAAGGTACTCGGATAACCTTTATAACATCAGCCGAGAATTGGAAAGTGCTGCTAATGAAGTTGATAGAGTCAGAGAAGAAATTGAAAGACAAAGAGAATTAGAGAGACTGGCCAGACTTAAAGCGGATTGAAGAATATAAAGATTGGATGGGTTTTTATGTCTAATAATGAAGAGAAGAAAAAAGGTTCTTATGACAAGAATAAAAGATATGATGGCGATTATGCACCAGGGTGCGGAGATCTTTTTATTTTGCCCATACAAGTTTTAATAGTCGGCTATCAGATTATAAATTTAATTTAATTCAGCTATAGAAAAATCTAAAAGAAGAGAGGTATTAAATGTGGGAAATGAAATCTCTGTAAATCCGGATCGCCTGGAAGACTTGGCAAATGACATGGTTACTCGTATGTCCAGAATTGAAGATGAATACAGAAATCTCCATATGGAGCTCGCAGATTTGATTAACAGCGCTCCGGCGGAATACAGGCATTGCTTCTATCATGTAGGGGATCCTTGGGGCACTGGCAACCAGCTTACCGGGCAGCTTAGTGAAATGGAAATAGACCTGCGGATGGTTGCGAATAAATTTGCTGAAGCTGACAACCTTGTAGGTAAGTTGTATAAGTTGTATGAGAAATATGGCGCAGTAACAGCTCTTGGTGCACTTATGACAAAACAGCTTGCTTTTTATGGGTTGGGGTTTACTCAATTCATAAAGAATGCTGATGGTGTTTTCTCGTATAAACATATGGCGGCACTTGAGATGGTAACAGATAAAATTGACGAAAGTAAAAAGTTTGGAACAATGGCAAGGGCATTCCTAAACCCATTTTATTTAAGAAGCAAGTATAGAAATGCACCACTTGCAGATTTGGTTCATAAAAGAATTGCTAAATATCTTCCGGACGATGTTGTGAATTTTACCAATAGCTCTAAGGCATTATATGGAGCTCTTGAGGTTGGTGCAGCAGATTCAGCAAAGTTTAAATCCTTTGTTAAAACAGGAGCAAAATTTGCAAAAGCAAATGTTGTCAGCACAGTTGCACTAACAGGAATAATGGAAGCAGGCGGAATGGGGCTGAAAATCTCCGAGAATTACGCTAAGTATGGAAATAACCCAGATGTACTAAAGCGTGAAAATGCAAAGGCGGTTGGAAATGCGGTTAACAATACCGTAGCAATTTCTGGCGGTGCAATTGCAGGTGCGGTAGTTGGCGGTGCTTTAGGAAGTGTTGTTGGCCCAGTCGGTACAGTTGTGGGAGCTGCTGCAGGTTCTTTCGTAGGTGGCCTTGTAGGAGAGCAGGCTGCTAAATTAACTGCTGGAATTGCTGAAAAAGGTGCTATCCTATTAAAAGAGCCTATTCACCATGGTGTTGAGCTATTTAAGGGTGGTTTTGAGAAAGCTGGTAAGGCATTAGATGTAGCTAACAAAGGAATTGATATGGTCAATAAACAGATTAAAGAAACGATCGCTGATCCAATTGGAAAGGTAAAGGATATTGGAAAAGGGCTTTCGAAGGCGAAGGATACAGCTGATTCTTTAATAGACGATGCAAAAGGGTTCCTCGGCAAAAAATTATCATTTTTTTAAGGAGGCAATATGAAAACGATACAGTTAAGCATAGAAGAATTGATATTTTCCTTTTATAGTGAAGGTTTGTATGAGCAAGGGATTTCTTTAAAAGAAACGTATTTTCCGGCATTGGAGGATTCTGAATTAAAATTGATGCTTGAGTTTGCGTCTCGTTCTTTGCTGGCTAAAAATATGGCAATAGAAGTTAATAAGCAATATAAGTTAAAAGAAGAATTTGCTCCTTTTATTCAAATATTAAGTTCTGCAGAAAAAACAGTCAAAGCCTCCAAATTTAACTTAGATCTTGAAGGAGAACATAGTATCTCGTTTCATTTTAAAGAAGAGGAAATATATTTTCATAGATTACTGCATGATCACCAGGTACATTCGATAACAAAGCTTAATGAAGAAGAGATTCTTCAATTTATAAGTGAATTTTTCGATTTCAAAAAGCTGGTTAAGGAAAGTGAAGTATTATTTAAATTGAAAAACGATGATTTTGAGGAATTTTTAAATGATGTAAGCCAGTCTGTTTCTGTCCAAGAATCTCTTATTTCTAAATGGAGTAATAGATTGCAGAGTCATAATACTAACGAGTTTATTGCGGATATTTCTAAGAGAAGCGGAAAAATGAATAGTCTGCTGAGTTTGAAATATGACTCCAATAATAATCCTGATCTCATAGACATTCATTTTGTTATCCCTGGAAAAGATGGGTTTTGGTATATAACAAGAGACCAAAACCTTGATCTTAATATCCAGAAGGCAAATGAATCAGCGATTAAGAACCTGTTTTCAAAAGATCGAATTCTCTCGATGTAAAGGAGGGACAGTGCTTGTCACTTGTTCAGAAGAAAAATGATGAAATTATCGTGAAGGGTTCAAACATCATGTATGTATTAGTGTCTCTTGCTACTGCAGGTTTTTTATTAGCCTGTATCTTTCTAATTGTTCACGGATTGAAGTTTGACTCTAAATATTCTTTATTCTATCTTGGCGGTGGAATAATTTTCACTCCTTTTTATCTCTATATCACCCTTTGGAATTTACCGGGCCTAATCCCGGGTAAAACCTTGCTGTCCATTATCCCCGGGGAAAATGGTCTGATTAAATCAAAAAAAGGCATTGTTCCAATTAAGGATATTCGAAACATTGATCTTGTAAGGAATCCATTAAATTTAATTAATGATATTGTTATTGAAACCTTCAATGATAAAAAGTTTAAAATTCGCACGTATAACCTGATTGGTGATTTTCGATATCAGATAATAGTTGACCAATATATATATCCTCATATGACTGAAAATGCAAAAAAAGTTTGGGATCGAAAAATAAACCTGGAGAATCTTCGGCAGCAGGCTAATTATGAGAGGCAAGAACCAAAGGTTGAATAACGTCTATGTGTGAACTTCTCTTTCTCGCCGGGTCCAAGGAGTGAGTATAGTTTGTCAATGATTCAGAACAAAGGTGACACGGTAATCATAAAAGGTTCTAAGTTCATGTATGTATGGATGTTTTTGGCTACAGTTGGATTTTTGATTGCATGTATCTTCTTAATCATTCATGGTTTGAAGTTTAATTCAAAATATTCATTTCTCTATCTTGGTGGAGGGATTGTTTTCACTCCCTTCTATCTTTATTTGACTATTTGGAGCCTTCCTGGTTTCATGCCGGGAAAGGTTTTGCTGAAAATAGTCCCGGGGGATAAAGGTACAGTTACTGCTCCAAAAGCCACTGTTTTAATAAAGAACATCCGAAATATTGATTTGATAAGAAATCCATTAAACCTTATTAACGACATTGTTATTGAAACCTTAGATGATCAAAAAATAAAGATTCGCACCTATAATCTCTTGGATGATGGTGATTTTCAGGTAATTGTAGATCAATACATTTTTCCTTATATGAATGACAATGCCAGGAAAGTATGGGATCGGAAAATCGACCTCGATAAGTTAAGAGAAGAAGATAACTATGTCAGGCAGGAACATAGGATTGAGTAAAATTAATAGAAAATACTATTATATCTATCGATATTGAATTTTTTTTAACAGTACTCCAGAGAAGCTCTTTAAAGGTCTAACCCTATAAAGAGCTTTTGTTTTGAGTTTCTTAATCTATGAAACCGAAAAGGCATTGCGCACGTAATAAAGTCAAGAAAGATTAAAAAGGAGGACCCCATGCCAAAGAAAAGCCCCATCACCATATTAATCGTATTATTAACAAGCTTCCTCTTCCTCTCAGCCTGCAGCAGCTCTGAAAGCAATTCAGAAGCCAAAGCGGAGAAAAAGGAAGAAGACAAATATGAAAATCTGGTTAAAGAGAAAAACAAGGAACTCGAGCTAGAACCCCTTGAGCTGACTTCTTACAGTGAGGAAGTCGGGGCAGCTCTGAAAAATCCGGAGTATAAGGAGTTTGCTGCAAATGGCAAGCTGGCTGTGCAGGGAGAGGTTGAGAAGTACTCTGATCTCAAATCAGATTATGTCTGGATCAAGGTTCGTTCCACAGCGGAGGGACCGGCAGGGAATGATCTGGAATACTACGCACCCATCAAAGAAGGGAAGTTCAAACAGAATATCCGTTTATTTAATGGGGAAGGCGAGTATAAGGTAACTGTTCAGCTTCCAAGCACGGATAGTGAGAATTATTATTATGATCTTGCCTCGTTCACTGTACACAACGTGAATCAGGATACAGAGCGAGATGTAACGTTTACTCCGTTTGGCCAGGAAGCAGAGATGACTTTGGACATTGAATCAAGCTATCTAAAAGGCAATGAAGTATTCAATTTAAAAGGTGAAGCATCAAGTCTGACAGACGGAGATACAATCATGCTAAAGCTGAATAAGGAATCGGATATGTGGAAGCATGTCATTTCGCTTAAAGATGGCAAGTTCTCTTATGATGTGCCGTTATTCTACGGAAAAGGCCTGCACAAGCTTGAGGTGCTTGTTCCTGACAAAGAGAGGGAAAATTACTATCAGACAGCCACAACCATTTTAATAGACAACGAGTCTGATAGGACGATGAGCCCAATTGAATTTTCTAAAACATATGAGGAGCGGGGAGTGGCGCTTGAATACCCGCAGTATGGCGGTGAGAAGTCTGATGGTGTCTTTTCTGTAAAAGGAAAAATTGATCCGCAGGCAGAATTCGGTCCTGAAACAGATCATATTTACATTACGACTAAAAAAGGTGAAGACGAAGCACTGGATGTTATCCCTGTAGAAGACTTCACGTTTGATGATTCATTTTATTTAAGGTTTGGTCCTGGCACATATGAAGTCACACTAAGTGTGCCGGAAATTAAGGAAGAAAATAGTGATTATTTCCGCTTTTATGGATTTGCCAAATTTGAGGTGGAGTCAACAGGGGAGGATAAGCGGGACCTGCTTCCTTCCAGAGGCGTTCAGTCAGATGCGCCGGAAATTACTGAATTGGCGCAGGAGCTGACAGAAGGCATAAGCAGTGAAAGGGAAAAAGCGAAAGCCGTCTATGATTATGTCGCGAAGAACGTTTCATATGATGTGAATAAGCTCGAAACAGATGACTTCAGCTGGGATGATAGTGCGCTCAAGACACTTGATTCCAAAACGGGCGTCTGCCAGGATTATTCGTATCTGGCCATTGCTCTGCTTCGGGCAAGCAACATGGAAGCCCGCTTTATTGAAGGAACTGCTTTCGGCGGATTCTGGCCGCAGAAGCATGCATGGGTGGAAGTGAAGGTGGATGGAATCTGGCTCACGATGGATCCGACATGGGGAGCAGGCTACATTAAGGATGATAAATTCGTGGCAGCTTTCAATGACAAATACTTTGATCCGAATCAAGCGGAGTTTGAAAAAACACATAGCCGTACAGGTGTATCATACTAAACTGCAAAAAGTCATGGGGCTTGTTCCTGTGGCTTTTATTATTTTCCAAATGAATGGGAATTTAATCCGAAATACCCTTTAATAAATATTCTGAAAATTATAAAATAAAATTGACTGGACTCCGTCCGGATCTCCATTAAGGAGGAAATAGCTTGAAAAAACAATTGGCAGGAGTGATCTTTTGTATAATGCTGATTTTTCCTGGTATGGTGAAGGCTGGCGGCTTTGGCGGTGATGACAGCGGGACTCCGGGTTATTGGTATGCCGGAGAAACACCTGAAGCTATTGACCCTTCCAAATCACCTCTTGTATTTGTGCACGGCTATAATAATTCGTCAGCTGTCTGGCATGAAGGAAATGATATGTATGAAGTGGCTTTGGCAAATGGATATGAAACAGCCTTCATTGATCTTCATCATGACCGGGATATGTGGACGAATGGTGCCATTCTGGCTGAAAAGCTCCTGGAAATGTACCATCATTTCGGCGGAAAAAAGCTGGTGGTCATTGGCTATAGCAAAGGCGGTGTGGATATTCAGACAGCCCTCGTGCATTACCATGCCCACCCATATGTATCAAACGTCATCTCTCTATCCTCTCCTCATCATGGCACCCAGCTTGCAGATCTTGCACACAGCAGCGCGGCCTGGTGGCTTGCTGCCCTTCTCGGAAACAATAATGAAGCAACCGAATCCCTGCAGACAGGCAGTATGCAATACTTTCGAAGCCTAACAGATTCCCATCAGAATGCTGGAAAAAATCGTTATTATACACTTGGCGGCACCAAATGGGGTTCATTTGGCAGTGCTTCCTACTGGGGAGGATTATACCTGAGTCAGTACGGAAAAAATGATGGTGTTGTGACATCAGTTAATTCCCGGCTGCCTGGAGCTTCCATTGTTCAGGAAGGCAGCTGGAATCATACAACCATTCGGGAAGGATCCCATACATTTCAGGTGTTCAGGCCCTATACCACTATTACTCAGCCTGCTGCAGTTCTCTCAGCTTCAGCCTCAGAAGCCGCTGCCGGCAAGCCTCGCATCCATTCCATTGTAAAAGGCGGGAAAGCTGTCAATGCAATAAGTGAGGAGTTTTCGGTAGAGGATAATGTAAACTCCATAACCGTTTCTTTTTTAAGCGAAAAGAATTTGTCTGCATTAAAATTAATCAGTCCGGACGGAAAAGAATATAAAACGGGAAAAGCGTATAAGGAAGAATCCGATTTTTTCAAAGGAGCGTGGATTCACCAGTTTGAAATCGAGTATCCCGAAGCAGGAAGCTGGCTGTTAAAGGCTCCGGCAAATGCATCTTACCTATACACCGTTACACTAAACAGCCCGTTAAATGATAAAATTCAGGGCAAGTCTGCGAAAAGTCATAAAGCCTTTAAAACAAAATGGATCCGCTTCGGGTTTGATTCTTCAGGGAAAAAGCTTCAGCAAAAAGCGAAAGGAGAAAAGCCTGGCCTCATGACCGATAGCGATTTTTCACAGGAAGGCGTATACAATGTGACAACGGAAATAAAAGGTCTTACCGAAAATGGGAAGCCCTATGAAAGAACTCTTATCGAATCTTTTTATATAGATCAGAATGGAAACCGACATAACTAACAGTCTCCGGCTGCTGAGAAGCAGCCTTTATTTATGTTTTAAAACCATTTAGAAGATAGAACCATCGTAAGAAAAACACAGGAGTTTCCAGCGCGACAGCGAATATATAATAGGTTAGAATTAAATTCAGGAAATTGTAAATTAGTGGGATTATAGATATAGATAAAGGGGAGAGATTTCACATGGATCGAAATCAGATGCACCCTGCAATTGAGAGGGTATTAGGAAATATTGAAAAAGTCATGATCGGCAAAAGGGATGTCGCAGAGTTAAGCCTAGTGGCGCTTTTAGCGGAAGGCCATGTATTGCTTGAAGATGTTCCGGGTGTCGGGAAAACGATGATGGTACGTGCGCTTGCTAAATCAGTCGGAGCTGCATTTAAACGCATCCAGTTTACGCCTGATTTGCTGCCTTCGGATGTGACAGGTGTATCCATCTATAATCCGAAGGAAATGGAGTTTCAGTTCAGGCCTGGTCCCATTATGGGCAATATTATTTTAGCAGACGAGATCAACCGAACCTCTCCCAAGACGCAATCCGCTCTTCTTGAAGGGATGGAAGAAAGCAGTGTGACCATCGACGGAGTGACGCATCGTCTAGAAAGACCCTTCTTCGTTATGGCAACGCAAAATCCCATCGAATATGAGGGAACCTATCCACTACCGGAAGCGCAGCTGGACAGATTCCTTTTAAAAATGAAAATGGGTTATCCGGATATCGCGGATGAGATGGAGGTCTTGAACCGGGCGCAGCGCATTCCGCCGATAGAAGATCTGGAAACGGTAATGGATCTGGCTGAATTGCGCTCCCTGCAGACAGAAATTAAAGAAGTGCATGTGGATCAAACGATTAAACGCTATATTGTTGAGATTGCGGGTGGAACCCGTAACCACAGCAGTGTGTATTTAGGGGCCAGTCCGCGCGGTTCGATTGCTTTAATGAAAGCAGCCCAGGCTTATGCATTCATGTATGGCCGCGATTATGTTCTACCGGATGACATTCAGTATTTGGCGCCAGCTGTTTTTGTTCACAGAATTATCTTAAGATCCGAGGCGAAATTCGAAGGCATTACCGCTGAAGAAGTGGTGGGCCGGGTTATTGCCAGGGTGTCTGTCCCTGTACAAAGGCTAGTGAAGTAAAATGAAACAGCTGTTAAATACACTGAAAGGTGTCTGGAAGCTGATTGTGCTATTTCTGCTTATTTTGTTCACCTTTTCGTATGCCATGTTCCAGGGCGGCTTTGTCAGCTGGTTTTTGTTTTACAGCTTTGTGCCGTTTGCTTTATATGCACTGGGTCTGTCGTTTTATTCATTAAACGGCATTAAAGTGGAGCGGATCCTGCCGAAAACAGAATACAATGCGGGTGAGCAGGCTGTGATTACTTTGAGGATAAGCAGGGAATCAGCTTTTCCTTTATTGTACCTAGTCATTGAGGATGAAATGAGTGAACAGCTCCTGCATGCCAGGAAGTCAAACGAGGCAAAGAGATTCTTATTTCCGGGGTTCCAGAAGGAAATGTCCATTCAATACAAGATTAACAGTCTGCCCAGGGGAGAGCATTTTTTTGCCTCTGTCCGTTTTAAAACAGGTGATCTGCTTGGTTTAGTAGAGAAAGAAAGGCAAGCTCCCGCTGAGAGCAGGATGATTGTCTACCCGGCGTATGAGGAAATCATCTATAAGCCCATGGCACATCATTACGACCAGGGAATGACTGCTTCAAAAGAACGGGTGCAAAGGGATACTTCCATGGCAATCGGCATCAGGGAGTATCAGCCGGGAGACAGATTTTCCTGGATTAACTGGAAAGCCAGCGCTAAGCGAAATGATATTATGACCAAAGAATTTGAACAAAGGCAATCTCACGATGTCTACATTCTGATGGACTGTGCACCGGATAGCCGATTCGAGGCCATCGTTTCGTTTACTGCTTCCATTGTGAAGGCGATTCTCCGTAAAGGAGCACAGGTTGGGTTTTTGACCTCTGCAGCTGTCAGGACAGCTTTTCCGATCAGAGGCGGAGAAGCACACCAGCTCCAGCTGTTTCATCATTTGGCAAAAATAAAAGATGATTCGGCAGCATCCGTGGACCGGGTTCTTGAAGCAGAGCATTTTCTTCTGCAGCAGAACAGTCAGCTGATGATTGTTACAGCGCAATTAACAAAAGCACTTATAGAGAAAGCCGGATTTTTCACGTCCAAAAATGGGACCATGACTATATTTTTAATCAAAAATGAGCATGAATCTCCTTCCGGTGATGAACTGCTGCTTAAAGCCTCTGCGAATGCCAGGGGAATACGTGTCATATTAGTTCATAACGGACATTTTGCAGATGTGTTTTCGGGGGTGGGCATGTAATGAGATATCAGCGGGTTCAAAAGGATTTTGCCACCTTTCTTCTTTATGTTCTTGGCTTTTTCTTATTATGGGAATGGCTGCGCCCGGTTGAAGAGCTGACAGATACGTCGAATATTATCGTTTTCCTTGTGTTCCTTGTATTGTCACTCCTGCTGGCTTTCTTTGGTGTAAGTCCAGTAATGAGCAGTATTATTAAGGTGATTTATATTTTATATGAGCTGCATTATTTATATTTTGAAGGCTCCTTTTTTCAGTTTTCATGGATAGCCTCATTTGCATCGGATATATGGCACAACTTTGGTTTGCTTGCTGAGAGAGACTGGCCCGCCATAACCAATCTTTTCAGAAGCCTGCTGTTTTTCATACTGCTGTGGCTGATGACCTATTTGATTCAGTACTGGCTGATTAATCGCAGGCAGATTTTCATTTTCTTTTTCATGACACTCATTTATATAACGGTCCTGGACACCTTTACGCCTTACACAGCAGACGCAGCAATTGTCAGGACAGTTATTGCGGGCTTTGCGGTTATGGGCATCTTAACGTTTAACCGCCTTCTGGAGCAGGAAGGGCTGAAGAAAGAAGCCTCTCTATCGCGAAAATGGATGATTCCGCTGACTGCCCTGATCGCGCTAAGCACCGGATTGGGATTTGCTGCTCCTAAGGCAGAACCGATTTGGCCTGATCCTGTTCCGTTTATTAAATCCTATGGGCAAAACAGCGGGGGTGATGGACCGGGCATTCAGAAAATCGGCTATGGTGAAGACGATTCCCGCCTTGGCGGCCCTTTTATAGGAGATAACGCTGTTGTTTTCAGGGCTGAAGTGGAGTCCCGCCATTACTGGAAGGTGGAAACGAAAGATACGTATACAGGCAAGGGATGGGTAACCTCCCAGCCTGAAGGGGAATATCTTCCGTTCGGATTGGGAGAGGAAATCCCGGTTACATCGTTCATCGACAACGATGCAATTGAAACCACTGAAGAAGTAAGCTCCGTTTATACATTTATGAATTACCCTCATGTGGTGTATCCATTAGGGTTAAAAAGTATTAAAGCTTCGCCTTTCATTACCTATGAGCTGGAAACGGCCACAGAAAAGATCCGGACATTGGATAGTGGAAGGCCATTTGCATTGGAAGATTACAAATTGGGTTTTGCGGTGCCTGAATACAGTGTAACTGCCATGAAGGCATCGGGAGCACAAGCGGAATCACTTCCTGAGGAATTTTTGTCCCGATATACACAGCTGCCTGAAGAATTACCAAAAAGAGTCAGGGAGCTGGCGCAGGAAATCACTCAGGATAAGCCGGATTGGTTTGAAAAAGCGAGGGAGCTTGAGAGGTATTTCCGAAGGGCAGAATATACCTACAGCCAGACAGACGTAGCTGTTCCGGATGAGAATGAGGATTATGTGGACCAATTTTTATTTGATACCAAGCAGGGGTATTGCGACAATTTCTCTTCTTCCATGGTGGTTATGGCGAGGTCAATCGGATTGCCGGCAAGATGGGTGAAGGGCTATACAGAAGGAGAATTCAAGCAATCGCTCGGGTCTGGTCTCCGTTTATTTGAAATAACCAATAATAATGCCCATTCATGGGTGGAAATTTATTTTCCTGAAATGGGCTGGGTTCCATTTGAACCAACTCAGGGTTTCAATAATAACGTTCAGTTCAACTTTGACACTGCAGGCCAAAATACGAGCCAGCCGGAGGCAGAAGAGCCAAAAGAGACTGAGACTCCTGTCAAGCCGGACAAGCCTGAAGTAACATCATCGAAAGAATCGGCTTTTACTTTAGAAAAGCTTTGGGGCAATATAGAGTCTTTCTTTAAAGAACATTGGAAAGTCATCGGAGCAGCCGTAGCGGCAGCTGCTTTGCTTGTTATCGTGATTTTCCAAAAACGGGGTAAATGGCTGCCTCATTATTTCATCTGGAGATTTAAAAGAACAAGGAATGATGAGCACTTCTCCAAGGCTTACCTGATTCTTTTAAAAGAATTAGACCGATACGGGTTAAAACGGAAAAGCGGACAAACCTTAAGGGATTATGCCAAGTATGTTGACAGCTTTTTCTCAACAAGGGAAATGAGCAGGCTGACAGCACGCTACGAAGAGCTTGTCTACAGGGGGGTCCTGAAAGAAGGAAGCTGGAATGATACGAAGGAATTGTGGGAAAATTTAATTAAAAGGACAATAGCTTGACCGGGATTTGTGGCTGTTGTTACAATAGGCAAATAAGACAGCGGCATATTGTTCGGGTTTTGCCGTTTTACACAATTAAATCATGCACCTTCATATATCCTCGATAATATGGTTCGAAAGTCTCTACCGGATCGCCGTAAATGATCTGACTATGAAGGCAGAAGAAGTTTTTTGCTATACGTGAAAACCGGAATTCTGCCTTCACTTTTTTTGTGGAGAAAGAGTTCCGGTTTTTTTATTGTCCAGCTTCCCGCTGAAATATATGAAATGCTTGAGAAATTATATTTTTACTAGATATTTTATCTGCAGGAGAGAAGACTAAAGGCAATATAACAAAATTAATGGGGTGAACAGTGTGACGGGGAAAACAGAACTTCAAAATCAGGAAATGATCGTAGTGCTGGACTTTGGAAGCCAGTACAATCAGTTAATCACACGCAGAATTCGTGAGTTTGGTGTGTACAGCGAGCTGCATCCGCATACGATTACAGCTGCAGAAATCAAGGAAATGAATCCGAAAGGAATTATTTTCTCTGGCGGACCTAACAGCGTGTATGGCGAAAATGCTTTCAGATGCGATGAAGAAATATTTGAACTGGGATTGCCGATTTTTGGTATCTGCTATGGCATGCAGCTGATGACCATGCATTTTGATGGAAAAGTAGAGCCTGCCAAGCACCGTGAATACGGGAAGGCAATTATGAAAATTGAAAATGAATCTAAATTGTTTACAGATCTTCCTCGAGAACAGACTGTCTGGATGAGCCATGGCGATCTTGTCGTAGAGGCTCCGGCAGGTTTTACAGTGGATGGAACCAATCCGTCATGCCCGATTGCGGCTATGAGCAATGAAGAGCGCGGTTTATACGCTGTTCAATTCCACCCTGAGGTGCGCCACTCTGTTCATGGAAATGATATGCTGAAAAACTTTGTGTTCGGCGTTTGCGGCTGTACTGGCGATTGGTCAATGGAGAATTTCATTGAAATTGAAATGGAAAAGATCCGCCAGGAAGTTGGAGATAAGAAAGTTCTTTGCGCATTGAGCGGCGGTGTTGATTCATCTGTTGTTGCCGTTCTTATTCATAAAGCAATCGGCGACCAGCTGACTTGTATCTTCGTCGATCACGGCCTGCTGAGAAAAGATGAAGCAGAAGGCGTCATGAAGACATTTGCTGATGGCTTTAATATGAATGTCATTAAAGTGGATGCCCAGGAGCGCTTTATGAATAAGCTTAGAGGTGTGAGCGATCCTGAACAAAAACGTAAAATCATCGGCAATGAATTCATCTATGTATTCGATGATGAAGCTGCTAAGCTTCAAGGCATTGATTTCCTTGCGCAAGGAACACTTTATACCGATATTATTGAAAGTGGAACAGCTACTGCCCAGACGATTAAATCTCATCACAATGTAGGCGGGCTTCCTGAAGATATGCAATTTAAGCTTATTGAGCCGCTTAACACGCTGTTTAAAGATGAGGTGCGTGCATTGGGAACTGAGCTTGGCATTCCAGATGAAATCGTGTGGAGACAGCCATTCCCTGGTCCAGGATTAGGTATCCGCGTTCTGGGGGAGATTTCAGAAGACAAGCTGGAAATTGTACGCGAGTCTGATGCCATTTTGCGTGAGGAAATTAAAAAGGCAGGTCTGGATCGTGATATTTGGCAATATTTCACTGTTCTGCCCGACATCCGCAGTGTGGGGGTAATGGGTGATGCCCGGACATATGATTATACTATTGGAATTCGTGCCGTTACTTCAATTGATGGCATGACATCTGACTGGGCCCGTATCCCTTGGGATGTACTGGAGATTATTTCAACAAGAATCGTGAATGAAGTATCACATGTCAACCGGGTTGTGTACGATATTACGAGCAAGCCGCCTGCTACGATTGAGTGGGAATAAAATACGAACATTAATAAAAAGCGAACATGAAAATGTTCGCTTTTTCTATTGACTAGGACTTTTTGAGGTGCTATGATAAAGAAGAATTAAATATGTCGTTTTACGTCGTATAATATTGGGGATATGGCCCAAAAGTTTCTACCGAGCTGCCGTAAATTGCTTGACTACGAGGTAAGTGCAAATAGGGATGTTTTTGCCTTTATTCTTCTTTGTTTTTCCCTATGGCAAGCACGAGCCAGTTGTCAATGCTCCGGTACTCAATACCGGAGTTTTTTTATTGTGAAAATAAGGATAGACAATAGGGGGAAAAGAAATGAAGAAGTACTTCCAGTTTGAAGAACTTGGTACTAACTATCGCCGTGAGTTCATCGGCGGACTCACAACGTTTTTAGCAATGGCTTATATTTTAGTCGTTAACCCGATTACTTTATCGTTAATGGATATACCGGATTTGCCGGATGCCATGAGAATGGACTATGGGGCAGTATTTGTGGCAACAGCAGTGGCTGCGGCAATTGGATCCCTATTGATGGGGGTGCTGGCCAGATATCCGATTGCACTTGCTCCGGGTATGGGATTGAATGCATTTTTTGCTTATACTGTTGTTTTAACGATGGGAATCCCTTGGCAGCATGCATTAGGCGGGGTTTTGATTTCAGGGATTATCTTTATCTTTTTATCCCTTTCAGGTCTGCGTGAAAAAATTATTAACTCCATTCCTGCTGAATTAAAGTATGCGGTCAGTGCCGGAATCGGTTTGTTTATTACATTTGTCGGTGCTCAAAGTGCAGGGCTGATTGTCAACAATGATGCTGTCCTTGTTGGATTAGGGGATTTTACTGATGGAAATGTGCTACTGGCCATTTTCGGCATTGTGATAACAGTTATTCTGATGACAAAAGGAATTAAGGGCGGAATTTTTATAGGTATGGTAATCACCACAGTTGCTGGGATGATTGCCGGCTTAATTGATGTTCCGGGAAAGGTTGTTGATTCCGTGCCAAGTGTGGCTCCAACGTTCGGAGCGGCGTTCGGGGCATACAGCGACCCTTCATTCTTCTCAACCAGCATGCTGGTCGTTGTCCTGACATTCCTGTTCGTCGACTTCTTTGATACAGCAGGAACGTTAGTGGGTGTTGCCAACCAGGCGGGTTTAATGAAGGAAAATAAATTGCCTCGCGCAGGTAAAGCACTTCTGGCTGACTCCACAGCAACAGTAGTTGGCGCGATATTCGGAACATCAACGACAACTTCCTTTATTGAGTCTTCATCAGGGGTTGCGGCAGGTGCGAGAACAGGATTTGCATCGATTGTAACAGCGGGATTCTTCCTGTTATCATTATTCTTCTTCCCGCTATTAGAGGTTATAACTTCTGCAGTGACTGCTCCGGCGCTGATCATTGTCGGTGTACTGATGGTTGCTTCATTAGGCAACATTGATTGGACAAAGTTTGAAATTGCAGTTCCAGCCTTCCTTACTATTATTGCAATGCCATTAACTTACAGTATCGCAACAGGAATCGCAATCGGATTTATTTTCTATCCAATCACCATGATTGTAAAAGGAAGAATTAAAGAGATCCACCCAATCATGTATGTGCTGTTTGTCATATTTGTTATGTATTTCATTTTCCTGAAGTAATAGGATGTGTGGGGCCCGCTGGGATGCGGGTCTCTTTTTTTTATTCAAATCAATCCGTTGACTTCCCGGACAGGCTTTAATACCATGAGAGTACATTTGTTTAATGGGCGGGGAGAAGAGAATGGGTGAGTATAAGGTTAAAAAAGTGCTTAATAATAATGTCCTCATTGGCAGCCACAAGTCATTTGGAGAAGTCGTTCTTATCGGCAAAGGGATTGGCTTCAGCCGGAAGTCTGGCCAGCCAATTGATTCTGCTTTGGTTGAAAAGCTCTTTGTGCTTAAAAATGAAAAAGAGCAGGAGAATTATATTAAACTGATGCCTTTTGTGGATAATGAATTGCTTGAAACAATTATCTCCTCAATTGAATTGATTAAACAAAGGGCGAATTCCATACTTAATGAACATATCCATGTTGCGTTAACTGATCACTTGATGTTTGCGATAACACGCCTGAAAAAAGGGATGGAAATGAAAAATCCTTTTCTTATCGAAACCAAAACTCTCTACCCATTTGAATACGAAATTGCCCACGAAGTTGTGGACCTTATAGGACAGCGAACCGGCATTTATTTGCCTGAAGGGGAGATCGGGTTCATTGCCCTCCATGTACATAGTGCTGTTATGAACCGCGATTTAACCGAAGTCAATCAGCATTCCCAACTGGTAACCCATCTTGTGAACATGATTGAAGAACAGCTTGACATTAAGATTGATAAAGACAGCATTGATTATATGAGGCTTGTCCGCCACATCCGCTTCACAATTGAAAGGGTTAACAAAGGGGAGGTCGTAGAAGAACCGGAAAAAATAACTTCACTCTTGAAAGAGGAATATCCGGTGTGCTACAATCTCTCTTGGAAGCTCATTAAAGTAATGCAGCAAACATTAAAAAAACCAGTCTATAATGCAGAAGCTGTGTATCTGACTATGCATCTGCAAAGGCTTCAAAAGAAAATAAATTAATTACGATTATCTTGTCCAGCAATGGCAAGTCTTTACGTGTTACTGATTCGATCAGGCATGAGTGAAGAAAGGTAATTGAATTTAGGTAAATAGGGTATGATACCCTTGTGCGCACCTGAATTCTATCCTTTTTTCCTCATGCCTTTTTTATTTTTTTAATGGTTGCCGCTATTAAATGAAAACGCTTAATGAGTAAAAATTTTAGGGGGTTAACATATGTTTAAAAAAGTATTTGGCGTCCTGCAAAAAGTCGGGAAAGCCTTGATGCTTCCTGTAGCATTGCTGCCTGCAGCGGGGATCCTGCTTGCTCTTGGTGCGGCTCTGCAGAATCCGGCGCTTCTTGAGCTGGCTCCGTTCCTGGATAACAGCGGGGTCGAGATCGTTGCCCAGGTTATGCAAAAAGCAGGGGATATCGTCTTTGCTAACTTGCCGGTGCTATTTGCGGTTGGTGTAGCTGTTGGTTTAGCAGGAGGTGAAGGTGTAGCTGCACTTGCTGCCATTATCGGTTATTTGATTATGAACGTGACAATGGGTACGGCTGCCGGAATAACGGCAGAGGATGTAAATGGACTTAATTATGCGAGTATCTTAGGAATTCCAACTCTGCAGACAGGTGTATTCGGCGGTATTATAGTTGGGATTATCGCTGCTGCATTATACAACAAATTCTATGAAATCGAACTTCCTTCATACTTAGGATTCTTTGCCGGGAAACGTTTCGTTCCCATTATTACGGCTGCAACATCAGTAGTCCTTGGTTTGCTGATGCTGGTTATTTGGCCGCCAATCCAGGAAGGATTAAATGCTTTCTCACAAAACATGGTTCATGCGAACCTGACTTTATCAGCATTTATATTTGGCTTAATTGAACGGTCGCTGATCCCTTTTGGTCTGCATCATATTTTCTACTCTCCGTTCTGGTATGAATTTGGACAGTATGTAACGAATGCAGGTGAAACAGTCCGCGGTGACCAGCGGATTTTCATGGCGCAAATCAGTGACAATGTACAAAACCTTACTGCGGGTACATTTATGACTGGTAAATTCCCGTTCATGATGTTCGGTCTTCCTGCAGCTGCATTAGCCATTTATCATGAAGCACGTCCTGAAAAGAAAGTGGTAGTCGGAGGTCTTATGGCGTCTGCGGCATTAACTTCTTTCTTAACAGGTATCACAGAGCCGCTTGAATTCTCATTCCTGTTTGTAGCTCCGATCCTGTTTGCTGTACACGCTGTGTTTGCAGGTCTTTCGTTTATGACCATGCATCTCTTGGATGTGAAAATCGGCATGACTTTTTCAGGCGGTTTGATTGACTATATCCTATTCGGATTAATCAACCCTCAGACAAATGCCTGGATTGTTATTCCGGTTGGATTGGTATTTGCTGTGATCTATTACTTTGGCTTTAGATTTGCCATCCGCAAATTTAATTTAATGACTCCGGGCCGTGAAGAAGTAGAAGATGAAGAATCAGCTTCTTCAGGCAAAGGTGGAGATCTTCCATATGAAGTTCTTGATGCTATGGGTGGACAAGAAAACATCGCTCATCTTGATGCTTGTATTACTCGACTTCGTGTATCAGTAAACGATATTAAAAATGTAGACAAAGAACGCTTGAAGAAACTTGGTGCGTCTGGAGTACTGGAAGTTGGAAACAACATTCAGGCTATCTTTGGCCCAAGGTCTGAAACAATCAAAGGCCAAATGAAAGATATCATGAGCGGCAAAAGACCGCGCGTAGTTGAAAAAGCTCCGGAAGGCGGAGTTGAACAGCAAATTGAAGAAGTAAATCCTGAAGCTCTTCAGACTGAGCACAAGGAAGATCTATTCATTTCACCAATCAAAGGGGAAATTAAACCGATAACGGAAGTACCTGACGCTGTATTCTCAGGGAAAATGATGGGTGATGGTTTTGCAATTGTACCCGCAGAAGGAACAGTTGTATCACCGGTAGACGGGAAAATCGTTAACATGTTCCCGACAAAGCATGCAATCGGCATTCTTTCAGATTCCGGCCGCGAAATCCTTATCCATGTAGGTATTGATACAGTAAACCTGAAAGGTCAGGGATTTGAAGCGTTAGTTGCTGAGAATGACCGTGTAAAAGCAGGGCAGCCGTTGTTGAAAGTGGATCTTGATTATATCGGGCAAAACGCCACTTCTATTATTACACCGATCGTATTCACAAACCTTCAGCAGGGTGAAGCAATTAAAATTAATAAGCCGGGCGCTGTTGACCTTAAAGAAAAAGATATCATCGTTATCTCAAAACAATAATATATAATATAGAAGAAACTAGCTGCGGTTCTAACAGCTGGTTTCTTTTTATTTGATAGGGTAAAAAAATCTTTGTATTTTTCTTGAATAACTTGTTGACCTTCTGGGCAACAGGTGTTATTATAGAAAAACAGTCGCTTGAGACGCTAACAGCATTTGAAAGTTTTTAAAAAAGTTGTTGACGAAGCGATTGAGAAATGATATATTAATAAAGTCGCTTCTGAGCGGCAGATCGATCTTTGAAAACTGAACGAACAAAACGTCAACGTTTAAATCATTAGTCTTCTTCGAAAAGAC
>NZ_BCUY01000030.1 GCF_001591465.1 Cytobacillus firmus NBRC 15306 | reverse complement strand
GGAACTGCACAGAAAATTAAAGAATTAATAAACAGGGGGTGACGAGATGGGGAAAATCATTCAGCTTGATGATACGCTTTCTAATAAAATTGCTGCCGGCGAGGTGGTGGAGCGGCCAGCATCGGTGGTAAAAGAATTGATGGAGAATTCGATTGATGCCGGAAGCACGATTATTGAAATTGAAGCGGAAGAAGCCGGCCTGGCCAAAATCCGCATTATCGATAATGGCGATGGCATTGAGGAAGATGATGTCCTGAATGCCTTTCATCGCCATGCCACCAGTAAAATTAAAGACGAAAATGACCTTTTCCGCATCCGCACGCTCGGATTCCGCGGCGAGGCATTGCCAAGTATTGCGTCGGTATCGAGGATTGAAATGAAAACCTCAACTGGGGATTACGGCACACGTGTTGTCATAGAAGGCGGAAAAGTGGAAGTGATGGAAAAGGCACCCGGCAGAAAAGGGACTGACCTGACCGTGACGGATTTATTTTTCAACACGCCGGCAAGGCTTAAGTATATGAAGACGATTCACACAGAACTTGGCAATATTACAGATGTGGTTAACAGGCTGGCGCTCGCCCATCCGGAGGTCGCCATCCGCCTGATCCATAATGAGCGAAAGCTCCTGCAGACGAACGGAAACGGGGATGTCCGGCAGGTGCTTGCAGCTATTTATGGGCTCAATATTGTGAAGAAGATGGTTCGGATTGAAGCAAGCTCACTTGATTTTAAAATCAGCGGATATGCAGCAATGCCGGAGATTACAAGAGCATCAAGAAACTACATTTCTACCATGATCAACGGCCGCTTCATCAAGAATTATTCTTTGGCCAAAGCCATTCAGGAGGGGTATCATACTCTGCTGCCAATCGGCCGCTACCCGATTGTGCTCCTGAACATTGAAATGGATCCGCTCCTTGTCGATGTGAACGTCCATCCGTCGAAAATTGAGGTACGCTTAAGCAAGGAACATGAATTGAATGAGCTTGTATCAGGTGCTTTGAAGGCTGCATTTAAAAAAGAGGAACTGATCCCATCCGGATTTACACAGCCGAAGACCATGAAGCCTAAGTCAGAACAGACGGCTCTTGAACTGGATCATTTGCCTGAGCATCGGGAGCATGTGCCTTCTTTTGTTCGTGAAGCGAGGGAGGATGCTATCCGGCAGTACCCGAATGGGGCAGTTCTGCAATGCTCGCAAAGTTTTCCTGCTGAACCGCAAGCAGCAAAAGCTCCCGACTTGCAGGATACACCTTCCTTGGATTTTAGCCCTTCATCAAAGGAATTGCCTCAAGGGGATCAGCACATATTCCAGCCCGAAGAGCCGAGAGCTGCAGGACTGGAACAATTTTTCGCTGAGACTGCCACAGTTGAGGAGCCATCACGGGTGCCCCCCCTTTATCCGATCGGGCAAATGCATGGGACGTATATTTTTGCCCAGAATGACCGGGGCCTTTACATCATTGATCAGCACGCCGCACAGGAGCGGATTAAGTATGAGTATTTCAGGGAGAAGGTCGGCCAGGTTGAAAGCGAATTGCAGGAGATGCTCATTCCGCTCACCTTTGAATACTCAACAGATGACTATATCAAAATCGATGAATACAAAGTCGAGCTTGAAAAAGTGGGGGTATTTCTTGAGCCGTTCGGACATAACAGCTTTATCGTCCGTTCCCACCCGCAATGGTTGCCAAAAGGCGAAGAACAGGAAATTATTGAGGATATGATTGAACAGCTCTTAGCCATGAAGAGAGTTGATATTAAAAAACTGCGTGAGGAAGCTGCCATTATGATGAGCTGTAAAGCTTCCATTAAAGCGAATCACCATCTCCGCAATGATGAAATCCAGGCGCTGCTTGATGAATTGCGGAGGTCTTCCGATCCGTTCACATGCCCGCATGGACGGCCGATCATCATACATTACTCCACTTATGAGATGGAGAAAATGTTTAAGAGGGTAATGTAGAAAAGAACGACGCTGAACCAGAGTGGTTCGGCGTTTTTTTATTCATAGACGGCGATAATTTTATTATGTAAACTAAGTGGTGTTTGGCCCATAATTTTTTCTTTTTTCGCTCATAAAACTTTATTTCGCTCAAAATGTCAATATACAAAACAAAAAAGCATCCATTTCGCAGAATGGATGCTTTTCTTATAGCTTATCTCACTGCCGTATGCAGCTTATCAATAAATTGCAGGGCTTTTCCTGTTCCAACCGCTACAGATTCAAGCGGGCTAGGTGCAAGGTGTACAGGGACTACAATTTCCTGTGAAAGCCATTCCTGCATGCCGTTTAAAAGGGCACCTCCGCCGGAAAGAATCACACCTCGGTCTACGATGTCTCCGCTGAGTTCAGCCGGGCTGTCCTCTAATGTTGCGCGGATTGCTTCAAGAATGTGAAGCAATGATTCTTTGATTGCATCACGGATTTCATAGGAAGTTAGAGTAATCGTCTTGGGCAGGCCGGTAACAAGGTCGCGGCCGCGCACTTCCATTGTCAGTTCTTCATGGTCAACCAGCGCGTAGCCGATTTCCATTTTAATATGTTCGGCTGTTCTCTCTCCGATCAGAACGTTGTATTCTTTACGTACATATTGAATAATATCATCGTCAAGTCTGTCGCCGCCAATCCGGATGGAATTGCAGGCTACCACTCCGCCGAAAGAGATTATGGCTACTTCTGTTGAGCCGCCGCCAATGTCAACAACCACGTTCGCGACAGGCTCATCGACAGGCATTCCTGAACCAATTGCTGCTGCCACAGGCTCTTCGATCAGATGTACTTTCTTCGCCCCCGCATTGCGGACAGCATCATGGATAGCTCTTCTTTCAACACTTGTCGAACCAGATGGCGTACAAACAACGACATTCGGCTTTCTGATCGCGAATCCGACTTTTTTCGATGCTTTTCGCATAACCTGGCGAAGCATTTCAGTGGTCGTGTCATAATCCGCGATAACCCCGTCTTTTAGTGGACGGATGGCAACGATGCGGCCTGGTGTTTTCCCAATCATTTCTTTTGCTTCTTTACCAACAGCTAACACTTTTTTCGTTTCTGTATCAATTGCTACTACAGACGGTTCGTTTAAGATAATGCCTTTTGTTTTGCTGTATACAAGTATATTAGCAGTCCCTAAGTCAATTCCAATTTCAGATGTATTTATCATCAATCATTCACCCAATTTCAAATTTATATTGTCACGATATAACCTTCTAATAAATTAACATGATTTTGGGGGTTAGCCTTGATTTGTTATGGAATCGTTAATAAAATGTAATTTTATAAGAAAATTTTAGGGGAATTGTCGAATAGAATGGGCAAAACTTGTTCATAATGCATAAATGTTCTGTTTTTGTAAAAAGAATGGTAAGATGATACCTGAAAAATTTTCCTGCTTTATGTTAGGATAATAAATAGAATGGCAGTAAAGGCAGTGAACAGATGATTGAAAAAGAAAAGCTGGCAGTGCTGATTGGCCCTACAGCTGTTGGAAAAACGAAATTAAGCATTCTGCTGGCGAAAAGATTTAATGCCGAGATTATCAGCGGAGATTCTATGCAAATATATAAAAGCATGGATATCGGCACTGCAAAAATCAAAGAGGAAGAGATGGAAGGGATACCGCATCATCTAATTGACATCAAAAATCCTGAAGATCCCTTTTCGGCAGCTGAATTTCAGGAACTGGTCCGAAGCAAAATCACAGAAATAACTTCAAGAGGCAAACTTCCAATGATAGTTGGAGGCACGGGATTGTATATTCAATCCGTTATTTATGATTATCAATTCTCTGATGCGCCTTCAAATGAAGAATTCAGAAAAACATTGGAGGAACGCGCCGAAAGGGAAGGCAACGATGCCCTTTTTAAGGAGCTTTTGGCCATAGACCCTGAAAGTGCAGAAAAAATTCACCCCAATAACATTCGAAGAGTGGTCAGGGCATTGGAAATTTACCATTGCACAGGGAAACCGATGTCTCAGTATCAGGAGAATCAGGATCCAGAACTTCTTTATGATACGGCACTGATTGGGTTGACCATGGATCGGGATACCTTATATGAACGCATCAATTTCCGAGTTGAGATCATGATGAAGGAAGGCTTGCTTGAAGAGGTGAGATCCCTGTATGATCAGGGATTAAAGGATTGCCAGTCCATACAGGCCATCGGGTATAAAGAGCTGTATGAATACTTTAATGGGCGTGTTTCATTGGAGGATGCTGTAGAAAATCTGAAACAAAATTCAAGAAGATATGCAAAAAGGCAGCTGACATGGTTTCGAAACAAGATGAATGTGGAATGGTTTGATATGTCCGATTCAGTCGATCCTCATGAGTTTGAAAAAAAATTCGCTGAAATTTCTGCTCATATTGAAGGAAAGCTGAAAATAAAATCGAATACATAATGATAGAGATAAAAGAGGAGGATTATAATGAAATCAGCAATCAATATTCAAGATCAGGTACTTAACCAGTTACGTAAGGACAATATTAATTGTACTGTATTTTTGTTGAATGGATTCCAGATAAGAGGCCAAATCAAAGGCTTTGATAATTTTACAGTATTATTCGAATCAGAAGGGAAACAGCAGCTTGTTTATAAGCATGCCATTTCTACCTTCGTTCCACAGCGCAATGTTCAGCTGGATATGGAAAACCAGCAATAATATAAAACCCGAAGAAAAGCCCGCTTTGACTGAAGCGGGCTATTTTCTTATGCAAAGACAAATATTTTTAATGAAATGGATAATGGGTGAATACATATAGATATGAGAATTTATTGTGGATATGAAGGGAAGTTGATTGGTGGGCTTTTTCCCCGTGAACTGGTAGAATGCAGCCAGTTATCCGCACCCTCTTAAGCGGAGAAAAACCCGTTATTTCTCGGGAAACCGCATGAACCGACACTCCCGCATTGATTCTTGTTGAAAAGAGCGGGACATTGTCGCATTTTAGCCTAGTAACCGTATTCTCGGGAATCATATAGGCTTTTGTCACAACGATTACTTCTATGCGTATACTGTGCTAAGAATGTGAGGTGATAGCTTTTGGACCAGCCGATTCGCCTGAAAAATAACGGACAGATCAGCATTGTGCTCAATTCACAAAAGCGTAAAACATACACAAAAGAGCTTCCCGAATCCCAAGCGGCTCCAAAAGTCATTCCGGCTGAGCATACAGCTCTCAAAGAAATTGAAGAAGAACTTGGCGCTCTTGTGGGAATGGAAGAAATGAAGAAAATGATCAAGGAGATTTATGCCTGGATTTATGTGAATAAAAAACGGGAAGAAGCCGGTCTCAAAGCTGGGAAGCAAGCATTGCATATGATGTTTAAAGGCAATCCCGGCACAGGTAAAACAACGGTTGCCCGATTAATAGGCAAGCTTTTTCAAAAAATGAATGTGCTGTCAAAAGGACATCTGATTGAAGCAGAGCGGGCCGACCTTGTCGGTGAATACATTGGCCATACCGCACAAAAGACGAGGGATTTGGTCAAAAAAGCGATTGGCGGGATTCTTTTTATCGACGAAGCGTACTCATTAGGGAGAGGTGGAGAAAAAGACTTTGGCAAGGAAGCCATTGACACCCTCGTCAAGCATATGGAAGACCGGCAGCATGACTTTATCCTGATTCTGGCAGGCTATTCCAGAGAAATGAATCATTTCCTGACGCTGAACCCGGGTCTTCATTCCCGTTTTCCCCTTGTTGTGGACTTCCCTGATTACTCGATAGAGCAGCTGATGGAAATTGGGCAGAGGATGCTTAAGGAAAGGGAGTATACTTTAAGTCACGAATCCGAAAAGAAGCTGAGGGAGCACTTGCACTTCGTAAAAACCAATCTCAGCCCCAATAGCTTTTCAAACGGGCGCTACATCAGAAACATCCTTGAAAAATCAATCAGAGCTCAGGCCATGCGCCTGTTAATGCAAAACAGCTATGATAAACATGATCTGATGACTATCAGGAGCAATGATTTGGTGTTTGAAGAAGCTGATTAAGGGGATATTGAAATAAAATAGGCAGTGTCAATGAACATTGGCATTGTCTTTTTACTCGAGGAGGAATGTATAATGAATGAAATTACAGTTTATACTACGAATACTTGTCCGTATTGTACGATGGTGAAGAACTTCCTTGAACAGCAGGGGCTGGAGTATAAAGAGGTTAATGTCCAGAATGATCAGAGAGAGGCACAAAAACTGGTTGAAACCACAGGCCAAATGGGAGTGCCTCAAATTAATGTGAATGGAAAATGGGTCATTGGTTTTGATCCAAATACAATCATGGCGAATGTAAAGCAATAATATAGAGAGGCCTGACCGGCTTAAGCCGATGCTTTTGTCCCCAGCCTCTTAACGGGAAGCTTCCAATTATATGTGTAAGATAAAACCCTCAGAGCGGTAATGATGATAAACAAAGTGTAAAGTTCAAACGGTGCTTCGGCGATTCCAAGTCCGACTCCAAAACCGCAAAGGATAGCCCAGACCGCATAGATTTCAGACCGCAATACAAGCGGTTTTCTCCTTGCAAGCAGGTCACGGATTATGCCGCCTCCGCTTCCTGTCAGTACAGCAGCCACAATCACAGCGCTTAATGGATGGTTCATTTCCGTTGCGTACAGTGCTCCTTGGATGGCAAACGCGGATAATCCGATTGCGTCTGTGAAATTGCCCCATTTTTGCCAGTGTTTGAGCAGGTTGTTCGGGAACAGCATTACTGCTGTGATGGATAAAAGGGCAATCTGAAAAAATAAACCCTGTTCCCAAAGGGCAGAGACAGGAACACCTATCAGCAGGTTTCGGATGGCCCCGCCGCCAAAAGCGGTAACAATCCCAAGAATGTATACACCTAAAATATCATATTCTTCTTCCATCGCCACAATTGCTCCGCTGACAGCGAAAGCAACAGTGCCGATCATACTTAAAACTTCCCATGTCATATGCCATTTCTCCTCATGATGCAGATCTATAAATCTTTTTTTATTTAATTTAATTAAAATCGTAAATTCTTTCCAAACAATATGATTTTAACACGGGAAAAAAGAAATACAACCATTTTTTTATTCAATTCATATGGACGGTGCAAAAGCCTATGAATAGCTGTGAAAATTAGTATTTGAATATGATTTTTGTTATGATGTTATCAATTAAAATAAGCAAATGAAAGAGGGATGCTGGTTGGAACATAAACCAGATTATGAAAAAGTCATTCTTGTCGGCTGCCATACTGATGAAGATGACCAGCGGTTTGAATATTCAATGGAAGAATTGGAATCGCTGACTGAAACGGCAAACGGAAAAGTTTTAGCTTCGATTACTCAAAAAAGGGAACGGGTTCATCCGTCTACATATATAGGAAAAGGGAAAGTGGAGGAACTGGGTGCACTTCAGGAAGAAATGGAAGCAGATATTATCATTTTTAACGATGAGCTCTCACCAAGCCAGGTTCGAAACCTATCTGCAGATTTGGATGCACGAATCATTGACCGCACACAGCTGATTTTAGATATCTTTGCGCAGAGGGCGCGCTCTAAAGAAGGGAAGCTGCAGGTCGAATTGGCACAGCTGCAGTATCTGCTGCCGCGCCTGTCAGGCCAGGGTGTCCAGCTTTCAAGACTGGGCGGAGGAATCGGCACGAGGGGGCCGGGTGAGACCAAGCTAGAATCAGACCGCCGCCATATCCGCCGCCGCATTGATGATATTAAGACCCAGCTTTCTGTCATTGTGCAGCACCGTGACAGATACCGTGAACGGAGGAAGAAAAACAAAGCATTCCAAATAGCGCTTGTCGGCTATACAAATGCAGGGAAATCCACGATTTTTAACAGATTGTCGGAAGCGGATTCCTATGAAGAAAACCAGCTGTTTGCCACACTTGACCCGATGACCCGCAAGCTGATTTTGCCAAGCGGATTTATCACACTTGTGACAGATACAGTCGGATTTATTCAGGATTTGCCGACTACGCTCATTGCAGCCTTCCGTTCCACTCTGGAAGAAGTAAAGGAAGCAGATCTTCTTCTTCATGTGGTCGATATGTCCAATCCGGATTATTACCAGCATGAGCAGACAGTCAATAAACTGATAGAAGATTTGGAAAATGATAAAATACCGCAGCTGACAGTATATAATAAGAGAGATTTAAGGCATCCTGATTTTGTCCCGACTGCCAGGACAGAAACGATTCAGATCAGTGCCTTTGAAGAAGATGACCGTAATGAGCTGAAACGCAAAATTGAGCAGATGATCCTGGGAATGATGAAGCATTACCATGTGGAGGTGCCTTCGACAGAAGGGAAACTGCTGTCACAGCTCAAGAATGAAACCATCCTGAGGGAATTGACTTTTAATGAAGACAAAGAACTCTACGTTTGCAAGGGCTATTACCTCGAAGACCATCAGATTTCAGGGCCTTTAATGAAATATACCGTATAGTTAGGAGAACATCATGTTTCAACAGTTATCACAAGGGGAAAAGCTCCAGCCAATTGTAAAAGAAGTGGAGCAGCAAATTTCAGAAGTATTAAAGAACATTGATGAGCGGATTGATGAGAATCAATTCCGTGTATTAAAGAGCTTTCAAAATTTCAAAGTCAGCGATTCTCATTTCATTCCATCAACCGGTTACGGTTACGATGATATCGGCAGGGATACACTGGAGGAAATATATGCAGAAGTATTCGGCGGGGAAGCCGGATTGGTGCGTCCTCAGATTATTTCGGGCACCCATGCCATTTCCATTGCACTCTTTGGCGTATTGCGGCCGGGTGATGAATTGATGTACATAACAGGCAAGCCCTATGACACATTGGAAGAAATCGTTGGAATCCGGGGAACAGGCAGCGGCTCGCTTAAAGAGTTCGGCATTGGATACAATAGCATCCCGCTGAATGAAGATGGAAGCATCAATTACCCTGAGGTTGAAAAAGCCATCAGGCCGAACACAAAAATGATTGGCATTCAGCGTTCTAAAGGATACGCAACAAGACCATCTTTTACAATTGAACAAATTGAAGAAATGATTCAGTTTGTAAAAAAAGTTAAACCGGATGCGATTGTTTTTGTTGACAATTGTTATGGGGAGTTTGTAGAGGACTTGGAGCCTTGTCATGTTGGGGCAGATTTGATGGCCGGGTCGCTGATCAAGAACCCTGGTGGGGGGATCGCCAAGACTGGCGGTTATATTGTCGGGAAAAAAGAATGGGTGGAAGCCTGTTCCTACCGAATGACTTCCCCGGGAATTGGTGCAGAAGCGGGTGCGTCCCTTTACAGCCTCCAGGAAATGTATCAGGGCTTTTTCCTTGCTCCACACGTTGTCGGCCAGGCGGTGAAAGGGGCAGTTTTTACAGCAGCATTGCTTGAGCGGCTTGGAATGAACTCCAATCCACAATGGGACAGTAAAAGAACTGATTTAATCCAATCTGTCCAATTCGATGAAAAAGAAAAAATGGTGGCATTTTGCCAGGCGATTCAATTTGCATCTCCTGTTAATTCCCATGTAACTGCCTATCCTGCTTATATGCCAGGATATGAAGACGATGTTATCATGGCAGCGGGTACTTTTATTCAGGGTGCAAGCATTGAATTGACCGCAGACGGACCAATCAGGCCTCCATACGTTGCCTATGTGCAGGGCGGCCTTACCTATTCACATGTGAAAATGGCTGTATGCATCGCATTGAACCATTTGCTGGAAAAGGGTTTAATCCAAATAAATTAGGTAAATATAAGAGGGACAGCTAAATAGTTAGTTGTCTCTTTCTTTTGCTTTACAGAGAATTATATGAAAATATGAAAGGCAAATTTTTTTTGAAAAAATTATGTTATAAAATCTAACATAGTGTTGACAGATTATCTGACATTACATATAATAAATTCAAGAAGTAATCGAAAAGGGGGAGAAATAGTTGACTGGAAGCGAAATTCGACGTTCCATGCCGCTTTTCCCAATTGGTACTGTCATGCAGCTGACTGATCTTACTGCCAGGCAGATTCGTTACTATGAAGAACACCAATTGATTTCTCCAGCTAGAACTGACGGAAATAGAAGGCTTTTTTCCTTAAACGACATCGATGTCCTTCTGGAAATTAAAGATTTAATTGATCAAGGCGTGAATATGGCCGGGATCAAGCAGCTCTTTTTCGTTAAAGAACAGCAAGCGCTAACTGAAACCATGAATAAACAAGCAGAAAAAGCGAGACGCGATCTATCGGATGAAGAAATCCGGAAACTTCTTCGCAAAGAAATTGTGCAGGCAGGGCGTTTTAATCGATCTTCATCCCGGCAGGGCAACATCCACCGCTTTTTCCATTAAGAAAGCTGTTTTTAAGCTCGTTGATAATGTCTTGGATTTCCGAGCGCGCATTAACAGAGCAAAAAATAAAACACTCATGAAAATTTAAGGGAGGAACTACCAGTGGCAAAGTTTACTAAAGAAGATATTAAACGTATTGCAGAAGAGGAAAATGTGAAATTTGTACGTTTGCAGTTTACGGATATCCTGGGGACAATTAAGAATGTGGAAATTCCAATCAGCCAGCTTGAAAAAGCGCTTGATAACAAAATGATGTTTGATGGATCTTCAATCGAAGGTTTCGTTCGCATTGAAGAGTCAGACATGAATTTATATCCAGACCTTGATACTTGGGTAGTATTTCCTTGGACTGCGGAAAAAGGCAAAGTGGCACGTCTGATTTGTGATATCTATAATCCGGATGGAACTCCATTCCTTGGCGATCCGCGCAGCAATCTAAAACGCATCCTTAAGGAAATGGAAGATCTTGGTTACACTGATTTTAACTTAGGACCTGAACCGGAATTCTTCCTTTTTAAGCTTGACCATGCAGGAGAACCGACTCTGGAACTGAACGACAATGGCGGATACTTCGACCTTGCTCCAACTGATCTTGGCGAAAACTGCCGACGTGATATTGTACTTGAGCTTGAAGAAATGGGCTTTGAAATTGAAGCTTCCCACCATGAGGTTGCACCTGGACAGCACGAAATCGATTTCAAATATGCGGATGCATTAACAGCTTGTGACCAAATCCAGACGTTCAAGCTGGTTGTTAAAACAATTGCCCGCAAGCACGGCTTGCATGCGACATTCATGCCGAAGCCATTATTCGGTGTCAGCGGATCCGGAATGCATTGCAATGTTTCACTATTCAAAGATGGCAAAAATGCATTCTTCAATGAAACCGGCGATCTTCAACTAAGTGATGATGCCCGCCACTTTATTGCTGGTATCGTGAACCATGCAACTGCATTTACAGCTGTGACAAACCCTATAGTTAACTCATACAAGCGTCTGGTTCCTGGCTATGAAGCACCTTGCTATGTTGCCTGGTCTGCTCAAAACCGTTCACCCCTCATCCGTATCCCTGCTTCCCGCGGAATAAGTACACGTGTTGAGGTGCGGAGCGTTGACCCTGCTGCAAACCCATACCTTGCTATGGCCGTATTATTAAAAGCTGGCCTGGACGGAATCAAAAATAAAATGACTCCTCTTGCTCCAGTGGACCGCAATATCTATGTCATGACAAAAGAAGAGCGTGAGGAAGAGGGAATCAAGGATCTGCCTCCTACATTGGCAGCAGCGCTTGAAGAGCTAAAGAGAGATGAGGTAATTGTATCTGCTCTTGGCGACCACATTTTCGAACATTTCATTGAAGCGAAAGAAATCGAGTGGGATATGTTCCGTACGCAAGTGCATCCATGGGAGCGCGAGCAGTACCTGAGCATGTACTAAGAAAATATGACAAACCCCTGGCCGATAGAGCCAGGGGTTTTTATCATAAAAAATACAAAAACCCCGTTCTTCAAATGAACGAGGTTTTAACTAATTTCTATCTCTCTGCATCTCTCTATTCTTTGTGCCTTATTTTTAAGAAATCGAGACATGTCAGCAGTGCATCTCCTCCAAATCCTGCAATCACCGCCAGGAGAACTACCTTTAAGGCAGAGTCAGGATCTGAAGATACGACCAAAAAAACAGCCGCTATAGCCCCCATGATTACCTCTTCAAAGACCCCCAGATAGATGAATTTTTTTGTCCTTCTGGGTTTAACCATTTTGCCTTCTTTCCGAATATGTCCAACGACACCAACCAGTCCACCAATCAACAAAGCGAAGGTAATGTTCAAAAACATTTTTTCTTCACACTCCTAAAGTCGAGATTTTGGACAAGCGACCTTAGGTTGATTCTCGGTGTATTACCATTATATAGAAAGCGGCTATAAAATAATATGCATAAAAATACCGAATTTTCTGAATAATAATTTAGTCATACATGACTGTAACCTTATGCTAAAAGAAAAGTATCAGTTACTTTCGTAGGATTTAACTGATAGTATCAGGTAATAGGAACTGAAAACTTTCTTAAAATTGGAAAAAACAAAAAGCAGGCAGAGACGCCTGCTTTTTACCAATCTATTAATGCATGTGACGATATACGCCTATAACCTTGCCAAGAATAGAAACATTTCGGAGGATAATCGGTTCCATTGTTGAGTTTTCCGGCTGCAGACGGATAAAGTCTTTTTCTTTAAAGAATCTCTTGACCGTTGCTTCATCTTCCTCTGTCATGGCAACCACGATATCCCCATTATTGGCAGTGCTCTGCTGTTTGACGATTACATAATCTCCATCAAGGATTCCTGCTTCAATCATACTTTCGCCCATGATCTCAAGCATGAATACATGCTCGTCAGCAGGTGCCATTCTTTCCGGAAGAGGGAAATATTCTTCAACATTTTCAATTGCCGTTATCGGCTGCCCTGCTGTTACTTTACCGACGATCGGAACATTGACTGCATTGACCTTGGGAATGTTAGAAGCCTCGTCCAAATCTAAAATTTCAATGGCACGTGGTTTAGTAGGATCTCTGCGAATCAGCCCTTTGCTTTCAAGCCTGGCGAGATGACCATGAACGGTCGAGCTTGAAGCCAGGCCGACTGCTTCCCCGATTTCCCTTACAGAAGGGGGATAACCCCTCAATTTAACTTCTTCTTTTATAAACTCCAATATATCTTGCTGCCTTTTTGATAATTTCACCATCTTTACGCACCTCGTATGTGTTTTTGTTGTCTCAATTATAGCATCAATTACCATATGATACAAACATAAGTTCGAATTTTTATTGACACGAAACAAATGTTCGGTCTATAATAAAAACAACAAAAGCGAACATATATTCTTTTAGAGGTGGTATATCATGCTGAACAAATTGTGGAAATCATATTCTTATGCTATTATTCTATTCGTTTTAAGCCTGGCAGCATCGTTAATAATGCTAATAGAAACACCTGATACGGAAAAGTTTGTGAAAGTCACTGTTGCAGAAGGTGATTCTTTATGGAAGATTGCTGAAAATTTTTCTGCTGAGCATTCTCTGTCTACAGATCAATTTATTATTTGGGTAGAACGAAATAATGGGATAGCGGCAGGAAGGATTTTTCCGGGTGATGAAATTGTCATTCCAGTAAAAGCGCTGGATGATCAGTCATATAAAGAGCTTGCCAGTTCAAACCTTAAAGAATAAGGAGAAGTTATGAAAGCAATTATATACTGCAGAGTTAGTACAACAAAGGATACCCAGGAAACGTCCCTTTCAAGACAGGAAGAAGAGCTGGTGAACCTGGCGGGAAAGCATGACTTTGAAGTAGTCCAAATCATCCGCGAACAGGCCAGCGGATACGATCTTGAAAGAGACGGTATATTGGAGCTTTTAGACTTAATTAAAAAAAAGGATATTAAGGTTGTCCTCATCCAGGATGAAACCAGGCTGGGGAGGGGGAATGCCAAGATTGCGATTCTCCATTGCATCTTAAAAGAAGAAGTCCAGTTATTTAGCATCTCGAATAACGGCAAGCTGCAGCTTTCGGAATCAGATTCGATGGTCCTCAGCATCGTAGGGATGGTAGAGGAGTATCAGAGAAAGCTGCATAACATCAAAATCAGACGCGGCATGCAGCGGGCTGTTGATAAAGGATACAGGCCCGAGAAAAACCTAAGTAATCAGGGAGCAAATGGCGGCAGGGAAAGAATAGAGGTGCCGATAGAAGAAATTGTCCGGCTGAGGAAAAACGAGTTAACATTTGCTGAAATTGCAGCTACGCTTAGAGGATTTGGCTATAAGATTTCCAAAGCAACTGTCCATAGAAGGTATAAAGAACATATTGATTCACTTGCTGAGTAGAGCACTTTTCTTGTCAAAAGTGCTCATTTTTAGTATGATGGCATTTGAGTTTCAGTATTGTTCCGTATCTGAAGCTGCTGTATAATAAAAACTTCCATCACAATTATTTAAAGGTAAACTTTTGATATAAAGGAGTTTTAATAAATGCTGCCTAAACAAAAACTTGCCCGAATTAATGAACTGGCAAAGAAGGCCAAGGAATCCGGACTAACAGAAGCAGAAGCGAAAGAACAGACGTCTTTGCGCAAAGAGTATTTGGAGACTTTCCGCTCTGGTATGTTAAACACGCTTAAAGGCGTTACAATCGTTGACCCGAAAGGGAACGATGTAACTCCGAAAAAGCTGAAAGATTTCCAAAATAAAAACCGCCTTCACTAATAATATAATTGCAAGGGATACACTGTGCTGTATTCCTTCTTTTAATAGAGGAGATGGCATTACTGATCTATCTCCGCTTTTTTACATATGCCGGGTCTTTTTGTGTCAATATAGTAACAAACCGGCTTTTTTTGTCCTTTACCTAACCCTATTGGTTGTGAAAAAAAGGGACACCCGATAATATTAAAAGAGTGAAGAATTACTACTCGAAAGGATGTATTGAATGTTTAATCACACAGATGAACTATCCATCAGTTCCATTCGTACTTTATCAATTGACGCCATTGAAAAGGCGAACTCAGGCCATCCGGGCATGCCAATGGGAGCTGCGCCAATGGCTTATACGCTTTGGACACGCTTCATGAACCATAATCCGAAAAATCCGGAATGGTTCAACCGTGACCGTTTCGTCCTTTCTGCCGGACATGGCTCTATGCTTTTATACAGTCTTCTTCATCTTTCCGGCTATGATGTTTCCATGAATGACATTAAAGAATTCAGACAGTGGGGAAGCAAGACGCCAGGCCACCCTGAATTCGGCCATACTCCTGGTGTTGACGCAACAACAGGCCCATTAGGACAAGGTATTGCAATGGCTGTTGGTATGGCAATGGCTGAACGCCACCTGGCTGCAACATACAACAAAGACAACTTCAATGTTGTTGACCACTATACATATAGCATCTGCGGTGACGGAGACCTTATGGAAGGCGTTTCGGCTGAAGCTGCTTCCCTTGCTGGCCACTTAAAGCTTGGAAGACTGGTTGTTCTGTATGATTCAAATGATATCTCACTTGATGGAGACCTTGATAAGTCTTTCTCTGAAAGTGTTGAACAGCGCTTCAAGTCATACGGCTGGCAGTATATCCGCGTAGAAGACGGCAATGATCTTCACGAAATCGCAAAAGCAATTGAAGAAGCGAAGCAGGATGAAAACCGACCAACAATGATTGAAGTCAAAACAGTCATTGGCTACGGTTCTCCAAACAAATCAGGTAAATCTGATGTTCATGGCGCTCCACTAGGTGCTGATGAATTGAAATTAACGAAAGAAGCCTATAAGTGGACTTTCGAAGAAGATTTCCATGTTCCTCAGGAAGTATATGATCACTTCAAGCAGCAGGTTGTGGAAAGCGGCTCTAAGAAGCAGCAGGAATGGGAAGACCTTTTTGCACAGTATAAAGAAGCACATCCTGAGTTAGGAAAACAGCTGGAGCAAGCAATCAATGGCGAGCTTTCAGAAGGCTGGGATAAAGACATCCCTGTTTATGAAGAAGGAAAGAGCCTTGCAAGCCGTGCTTCTTCCGGAGAAGTGCTAAATGCAATCGCACAAAACCTGCCTTCTTTCTTTGGCGGATCTGCAGACCTTGCAGGCTCTAACAAAACAATGATTAAAGGTACTGGCGACTTTACAGCTGAGTCATTTGACGGCCGCAACATCTGGTTTGGTGTACGTGAATTTGCGATGGGTGCTGCACTTAATGGTATGGCCCTTCACGGCGGATTAAAAGTATTCGGCGGAACATTCTTCGTGTTCTCTGATTACCTGCGCCCGGCAATCCGTCTGGCTGCACTTATGAACCTGCCTGTAACGTATGTATTCACACATGACAGTATCGCTGTCGGTGAAGACGGACCTACACATGAGCCTGTAGAACAGCTTGCTGCATTGCGTGCAATGCCAAACCTATCTGTTGTCCGCCCTGCTGACGGAAATGAAACAGCAGCTGCATGGAAAACAGCAATTGAATCAACAAACAAGCCAACTGCATTAGTATTGACCCGTCAAAACCTTCCTACTTTAAAAGGAACGGATTCAGCGGCATACGATGGCGTACAAAAAGGTGCTTATGTTGTTTCGCCAGCTTCCAACAGCAACGCGGATGTATTATTGCTTGCTGCAGGATCTGAGGTTAGTCTGGCAGTTGAAGCACAAAAAGCGCTTGAAGGCGAAGGCATCCATGCATCTGTAGTGAGCATGCCTGCCTGGGACCGCTTTGAAGCTCAATCAAAAGAGTACAAAGAGAGCGTAATTCCTAAGACAGTCAAGAAACGTCTTGCCATTGAAATGGGATCTTCACTTGGCTGGCACCGATATGCAGGAGATGAAGGCGATGTTCTTGCCATCGATACCTTCGGCGCATCTGCACCAGGTGAAAGAATTATGGAAGAATACGGATTCACCGTAGACAACGTTGTAGCACGTGTTAAAGCCTTGCTGCAGGGATAATGATATTTTGGAAGGGAGAGCCTAGAGGCTCTTCCTTTTTTTATGCCATTAAAGACAGTGAGTATTTCAGCCGTCATCAAAAAACAAGATTACCATTAATCAAATCGGGGAATATGCAATAGTGAATATTTGTAAAAGAGTCAAACAGCAGATGTTCTTCCACCAAGAATCCTCATAATCAACTGAATTCTTCGATTTCGACAAAATTAGTGAAAGTTTTTAACATCTTCAGACACATTCCTTATATTCGTTTACTTATAATTGAAAGAAATGGATTGTCCCGGAAGGAGGGGCCAGATGAGAGCTTATCAATTGTATTTAATAGAAGATGAATTTGCGTCCCATTATTTTGGCAGGGAGCGGATGTTTTTTCAGTTGTTTGAAGAGTATGAGCGTTCGTCAGGTGAAATGAAGTCTATTCTATCGAAGCAAATTGATTTTGTGACTAAGCCAATCCCGGGTTTGAAAGTGCATCAATATATCCACCAGCAGCTCCAGAGAAAAAAGGACTTTATCATAGAAAAAAGTGCATACTATATAGAGATGAGCAAAAGAAGCAGGGCGAAGCTTGAAGTATTTGAACGGAGCCTGGTTTTAGAAGCGGCCGGCAGCTATGAGGCAGAAACGGTTTTTTTCGAAGTGCTGCGAAAAAGCGAGTCTTCGTTTCTGGCTGTTGACCTTCAGCATAAGCGGTATGGCTGGCTAAAACCGATAAAAGAGAGAAAATTCGTCTAAAATAAGAGAAAAACTGAAGCAAATATTGTATAATAACCTTTGGTCTAGTACACTGTATGATAGACAACATGAAGGAGGAAGTTAGTATGGGTATGTACATTCTAGTTGGTGTACTGGCGCTTTTAGCCGGTGTAGCACTAGGATTTTTCATTGCTCGAAAATATATGATGAGCTACCTGGAGAAAAATCCGCCAATTAATGAACAAATGCTTAAAATGATGATGATGCAAATGGGCATGAAGCCATCTCAAAAGAAGATCAATCAAATGATGAATGCCATGAACAAGCAGACTGGCAAGTAATCAGGGACAAGCATCCCATCAGAAACCACTTTTCTGTTACAATACCAGGAAGGTGGTTTTTTTATATCAAAAATGAAATCTTCTCAAGGCGGCAGCGGATCCGGCATTAAAGCAGGAACTTGAAGACAGATTGACAACACTTAAGCAGGAAGTTGAAGAGTTTATCGCCCTTCAGGAGATCCCGAAGCTGGCTGAAGATGTTCATCAGGATCTGGTTACACAGAATGAAGCGCTTCTGGCTGAGATCAATAAAGTATTGGAGAACGGCAGCCTAGCACTTGATCAGCTGGAGAACTCAGAGCTGTTCACTACGATTAATGAGGCAACAAGCCTGATAAACCGCATAGAAGCATTAGGGCAAAAAATCTTCCTTATTTTCTCAATATTTGATAAACTATTAAAGCTATTATGGATTTCGGAGGATGGGGTATGAAGGTTTTTTTGGATTTGATGTGGTTTTTTAAGCAGGAGAAAAAGGCTTATGTAAACGGGGTAATTCTGCTGTTATTTGTGGCAATGCTGCAGCTGGTCCCTCCAAAGGTAGTTGGGATTGTTGTCGACTCGATTAAAAATGGCGATCTGACTGCACAAGCATTAATCATGTGGGTTGGACTTCTGATTGTTGTTGCCCTCATGATGTATGTGCTTCGCTATTATTGGCGCATTATGATTTTCGGTTCAGCCGTTAAGCTTTCCAAACTCCTGCGCAACAGGCTTTATCTGCATTTTACGAATATGTCGCAGGCCTTTTACCAGAAAAAGCGTGTAGGGGATTTGATGGCACATGCGACCAATGATCTGCAGGCCATTCAGCAGACCGCGGGGGCTGGGGTCCTAACCTTTGTCGATTCACTGGCGACAGGCGGCTTCGTTATCATCGCCATGGCGGCAACTATCAGCTGGAAGCTGACGCTGATCTGTTTGATCCCGATGCCCTTCATGGCACTTCTCACGAGCTGGTATGGAACACTTCTTCATAAACGGTTCCACAAGGCACAGGAGGCTTTTTCTTCACTGAATGACAAAACTCAGGAAAGTGTTTCAGGAATTAAAGTGATTAAAACATTCGGCCAGGAAAAAGAAGATATTGAAGATTTCCGCAGGCAGTCTGAAGAGGTAGTGCAAAAAAACATTTCTGTTGCACGTGTTGATTCTTTGTTTGATCCGACGATCAGCATTATTGTAGGGATCTCTTTCTTCCTATCTATTGCATTTGGATCAAGATATGTGATTGCAGGAGAGCTGACAATCGGGCAGCTGGTTTCATTTACAACTTATTTGGGTCTCCTGATTTGGCCAATGCTCGCATTTGGCTGGCTGTTCAACATTGTCGAGAGAGGCCGCGCCTCTTATGATCGAGTTTCTGCTCTTCTTGCAGAAGAAATCGATATTAAGGATGATGAGGCTGGCATCAATGAAGTTCCAAGCGGTGATATTGAGTACAGGATTGAGACGTTCGCCTATCCGGGTGAACAGGAAGCGCTGCTTAAGGATATTTATTTTAGGCTGGAAAGAGGAGAGACTCTCGGGATAGCAGGCAAAACGGGTGCGGGCAAAACCACACTTCTGAAGCTATTGTTCCGGGAGTTTGAAGGCTATAAAGGAGAAATTCTGTTTGCAGGACATCCAATCAGCCGCTATAAAATCGGAAAGCTGAGAGAAGCAATTGGCTATGTCCCGCAGGAACACTTCCTGTTCTCGGCCACTGTTGCTGAAAATATAGCTTTCACGAGGCCGGATGCAGACTTTGAAGATATATATGCGGCAGCCAAACTGGCCAATATTCATGATGATATTCTTGAATTTACAGAAGGTTATAAGACTGTTGTAGGCGAGAGAGGAGTCTCCCTTTCCGGAGGGCAGAAGCAGCGTATTTCCATTGCACGAGCACTTATGATGAATCCGGAAGTATTGATTTTGGATGACTCCCTTTCTGCTGTTGATGCCAGAACAGAGGAAGCGATTCTTACTTCATTGCGGGCTGAGCGGGCTGGCAAAACAACGATTATTACAGCTCATCGGCTGAGCGCTATTCAGCATGCGAATCTCATATTGGTGCTGGATGAAGGAAGGATTGTTCAGAGGGGAACACATGATGAACTAATGGCTGAAGAAGGCTGGTATAAGAATATGCATCTGCGCCAGCAGCTGGAAGAGCTTGTGGAGCATGGGGGATAAGACAATGGAAAAGACACCGATTATGAAGGGAAAAGAGCAGCGGAAGGTCCTTTTTCGGCTGCTTTCCTATACAAAACCGCATAAGAAAACAATCACACTTGCCTTCAGTCTGCTTCTGTTAACTACGATTGGAGACATACTGGGGCCGATTCTTGTCAAAATTTTTATCGATGATTATTTAACACCGGGCAATCTGGTTTTCGAGCCGTTATTGGTCCTTGGTGCAGCATATCTGGGCATTCAGATCATGAATGTGCTGGTATCCTATTTTCAGCTGCTGAAATTCCAGGAAATTGCGCTTAAAATCATTCAGCAGCTGCGTGTGGATGTCTTTTCAAAAGTTCAGTCACTGGGCTTGAAATACTTCGATAAAACGCCTGCCGGAAGCATTGTATCCAGGGTTACCAATGATACAGAGGCGATTAAAGATATGTTTGTCAGTGTCCTGGTTACCTTCATTCAGGGCGCCTTCCTTTTGACAGGGATCTTTGTGGCGATGTTTATCCTGAATGTGAAGCTGGCTCTATTCTGCCTGGTGATTCTCCCGATTCTTTTTATAATCATTCGTACGTACCGTAAATACAGTTCGGTTTTTTATAAGGACTTAAGAGAAAGGCTGAGCCAGCTGAATGCAAAACTGAGTGAATCCCTGCAGGGAATGTCCATCATCCAAGTATTCAGGCAGGAAAAAAGGCTGCGGAAGGAATTTGGCGATATCAATGAGCAGCATTACCAAGCAGGAATGCGCAATATCAAAATGGATGGGCTGCTGTTAAGGCCGGCCATTGATCTTGTGTATGTTCTGGCACTTATTATAGTATTGAGCTTCTTTGGCATTTCTTCTTTTAACAGTCCGGTCGAAATAGGTGTGCTGTATGCCTTTGTCAGCTATCTGGACCGCTTTTTTGAGCCTGTGAATCAGATCATGATGAGGCTTTCCATGTATCAGCAGGCAATCATTGCCGCTTCGAGAGCCTTTGCATTGCTGGACGAAAAGGAGGTTGCCCCAGCACAGGAGGACAGCAAGTCTGCTGGAATCCAGGAGGGTGAGATTGAGTTCAGGAACATCAGCTTCTCCTATGACGGCAAACGGGATGTATTGAAAAACATTTCTTTTACAGCCAAGCCGGGTGAAACCGTTGCCCTGGTTGGCCATACCGGCAGCGGCAAGAGCTCAATCATTAATATAATGATGCGATTCTATGAATATGAGCGCGGCGATATTTTCATTGACGGAAAAAGCATTAAGACTTATCCAGCGGAAGAATTGCGGACGAAGATGGGGCTCGTCCTTCAGGATCCTTTCCTATTTTACGGGACGATTAAAGATAACATCAGACTTCATAATGAGGAATTGACAGATGAAGAGATTGAAGCTGCGGCTCAGTTTGTTCAGGCCCATACATTCATAGATAAGCTGGAAGACGGATATGAGCATGCGGTAGTTGAGCGTGGTTCGACTTTTTCCAGCGGGCAAAGACAGCTTATTGCCTTTGCAAGGACGATTGCTGCCAATCCGAAAATTCTTGTGCTGGATGAAGCAACAGCCAATATTGATACAGAAACAGAGGAAGCGATTCAAACCGCACTGGAAAAAATGCGGAAGGGCCGGACGACGATTGCGATTGCTCATCGATTGTCTACGATACAGGATGCAGAATTGATTCTCGTTCTTCATCAGGGGGAAATAGTAGAAAGAGGAACGCACCAGGAATTGCTGGCAAAGCGGGGGTTGTATCATAAAATGTATCTGCTGCAGAATGGAACTCCTGAAAAAGTGGAGGATGCAGCAGGTTAATGGAGTAACAAAAAACAGCCTGCAATTACTGCATGGCTGTTTCTTAATGTGTCTGCACTTTTTTTATGAAGCTACGGTTATATTCATTTAATAGGGCATCCAATTCCTGGCTGTATCGGATTGCTGCGGCAGAGCTTAAGCCGCTTTTCATGGCCACTTGAATTAACTCTGTTCTTTTTTGTTCGATTAATGTAAGCAGTTCCTGTTTACACATGGCCGGATAGTTCCTCTCTGATCATTTCTTATATGTAAGCTAAACTCTGCAAATTTGAATCCATGTCAAAAGCTGAAAGATAATAACAGAATTTGTTAAGATCTATACTAGTATATCGAATTATGGTAATAAATTCAAAAGAAACTTGTTTTAAACTTTAGTAACATTTACATTAAAATTACATGTTTTAGGTTGAAAATTAATATGAATTTTAGTAACAGCTAGTGACACAAAATGTTCACATACTATCCATTATCTTTTCTATATGGGATTTGTTAGAATGAAATTGGAATGAATGAGTATCAGGAGTTGTGACTATGACAGATTTGAATGTATTTATTGCATTAGGGGCAGGGTTTTTAAGCTTTGTTTCACCTTGCTGCCTGCCATTATATCCGGCTTTTTTATCGTATATCACCGGAATGTCTGTAGGGGAGATTAAAGAAGAAAATGCGATGATGCAGAGAAGGAGCATGCTTCATACACTCTTCTTCCTGATCGGATTTTCGGCCATTTTTATCGCAATTGGGTTTGGCACAACCTTGCTTGGTCAGTTCTTTCAGCAATACCAGGATTTAATCAGGCAAATTGGCGCTATCTTTGTATTTATCTTTGGATTATTAATTGTAGGCATTATTAAGCCCGAATTTCTTATGAAAGAAAGGCGGTTTGAATTTAAGAACCGTCCATCAGGCCTTCTAGGATCTGTTCTGATCGGAATGGCATTCGCAGCAGGCTGGACCCCATGCACAGGTCCAATATTAGGGGCGGTGTGGTCATTAGCAGTCACAAATCCTAATTCGGCAATGGTTTACATGATCGCCTATATTCTTGGCTTTGCTATACCGTTCTTTGTTCTTTCCTTCTTCATCGGAAAAATGCAATGGATCAGGCGAAACAGCGCCAAGATTATGAAAATAGGCGGTGTATTGATGATGATCATGGGTGTGGTTTTATTCTTTGACTGGATGACAAAAATCATTATTTTCCTTTCACCGTTATTTGGCGGATTTACTGGTTTCTAAAAGCAGGGGCACATTCAAGTTGGGAATGTGCCCCTTTTTATGTTTTAAGGAAAAAGGGCTATGACTGGTGGTCGAAATTTGTCATATTCTTTCAATTGAAATTTATCTGATAGTTCGATATATTGAAATATGTGTTCTTTGAGAGTGGATTAATGTATCTCCCTAAAGGAATGATTTTTTTAGCCAGATGTTTAATAATAGTTATTATGGGTATTTTTTACTATATATGTAGTATAATAGAAATATAGCTTCCAATGCACTACAAGGGGGAAACAGCGGTGGCGAGAATTTTAATAGTAGATGATGCTAAGTTTATGAGGGTTACCCTGAGCAGCATTCTGAAAAAAGATAACCATGAAATAGTGGGAGAAGGGGAAAACGGAAAGGAAGCCGTGGACCTTTTCGTAAATCTGAAGCCAGATCTGGTGATGATGGACATCACGATGCCCGAAATGAGCGGCCTTGAGGCTGTCAGGGAAATTAAGAGGGACAACCCTCATGCAAAAGTTATCATGTGTTCAGCCATGGGCCAGCAGAAGGTAGTGGTTGAATCCATTGAAGCCGGCGCGAAGGATTTTATCATAAAACCATTTGATGAAGGCCGTGTATTAGAAGCGGTAAATCGGGTATTAAGTTAAGAGCAGACTCAGGGTACCCTGGACATATGGATGTGTCCGGGTATCAGCTGGAGTGGCTTTTTTTTTTGATGAACTTCTATCCTTCTGAGTACCTTAATCAAGCCTATTAAGATATAATATGGTTAGTAATCAAATGAACTAGAGGATGAAATCGAATGGACTTTGTATTAATTTCATCAATCGGTGCCGTATTTATGGCAATCTTCGCGATGTTCATTCGCATGAAGGCTGCAAAAAAGCCGGCTTCCGCTAAGAAAATCATCTTGCCGCCGATTTTTATGAGCACAGGTGCTCTTATGTTTACCGTTCCTTATTTTCGCGTTACTCCAATGGAGTTCCTGGAAGCAGCCACAGTTGGTTTGCTGTTTTCCATCCTTTTAATTAAAACATCCTCCTTTGAAATCAGGGACAGCGAAATTTATCTGAAGCGCTCCAAAGCATTTGCTTTTATACTAATAGGATTGCTTGTAATCCGCATCATTGGAAAAATAGTTCTTAGCTCAACAATCGACTATGGTCAGCTGAGCGGCATGTTCTGGATTCTCGCATTTTCGATGATTGTACCGTGGAGAATTGCGATGTATATGAATTATCGTAAGCTTCATCAGGAGCTGAATGGAACGGGGAATCCCAAAACAACTTAATAGAATGAAAGCCGCCGGTTATTTTGCTCGGCGGCTTTTGCATTGTTAATTAATGGACTCCATTTTTGGGATCCCATAGTCCATACATTTTCCGGATTTCTACGATTTGACCGATGTGATAGGCGTTGTGGATGGTTAAGTTTGAAATTACAGACGACCAGGATTCGATCGGTTCCTTATAGGCGGATGAGAGAAGATTTTCTTCACTGCATTCTTCCAGGGCTTTGATCCACTCAGACAATACGTTTTGAAGAGCTTTTATGGCAGATTGCCAATCCTCTTCAGTAACGGATTCATTGGTGCTGAATGTTTCGTCATTGGCGATATGGGTTTGGGCGAGCGGCAATTCTTTGAATCTTGATAGATAGCGGTCATTCCAGAAGGTAAGATGGGTGACGATCTGCCAGATGGAATTGGCGGTTCCTGACTTGAAAGATGCTTCTTTTGCTGATAATCCTCCGATGGCAGCTGATAACGGGACAAACCAATTGGGCTGGTCGAGGCAGGCGGATAGCTGTTTTAATAAGACTTCTTTTGTAGTCATTGGATTACTCCTTTTTGAATAGAGTTACTCTCCATTTCTATTCAATAAAGGTGGTGAGTATCCTTCTTAAAGGCGGAAAAAATAAAAAACCATTCCGGTGTTCCGAAATGGTTTAGAACAAATGTTCATATGGTGTCATGCTTATCTGTTTCTCTGTCAATTTCTTGCGCAGGAATTTGTGGTCCCGTTTCGGCGTGGCTAGAATATAGCCGCGAATCAGGAGGTCCTGGTCAATTTGATCTGCCTTTTCTTTTACAGCAAGTTCTCCAATTTTACCGGCAATCTTCATTCTTGCTACATCCCTGAAGAGTTCCGGTACCGGACTTACGAGATCCTCCAGCAGATCCTTCTCCCTCTGCTGCCATAGATGCCGCGTTTCATTGACATAATGCTCTTCCCAATCCAGATCCGATTTGCCATCTTCTTTCGGCATGCGCTTTAAAAACTTGCGGAACATAAAAAAGCCGCCAATCGCAAAGAACGAAATCAGAATGACAACCCAGAACAATATAAAATACATAAACCAGCCTTCTAGCATTTTCCTTCACCTACACACATGTTTTCCTGTTCTTATTATAAGCCTTGTCCCGCGAAACGACAAGAAAGCAGGCATAAGTCTTGAAAGCAGCACCATTTGCCCTTATAATAGGAAGAGTCTTTATGGGGCTGATTGGGGTGCTGGTGCCCCCCACGGTCTTCAAAACCGCTTGTGACCTGCGTGCCAGGTCAGCTGGGTTCGATTCCCAGGCGGTCCCGCCAACAATACATATGATTTCCGCATAGTGGGATGCTGTGCGGTTTTTTGTGCCATTCATATATTCTTTTTAGGTAATCAAAGATAATTGTTTCTGTTTTCTATGTATTATGATGCTATTGTGATGATAGACTGAAGATAGTTAAGCAGCAAAGAGCATCAAATTAGGAGGAAATTAAAATCATGGACAATAATGATATATTAATTCGATTGAGATATGCGTTAGAAATCAAAAATAGTGAAATGGCAGAGATCTTTAAACTTGGAGGAGCGGAAGTGTCTGTACCTGAGGTGGTAAGGATCCTCAAAAAGTCTGATGATGAAGAAGAAAGTGACAGTCAAATAAGATTGACGAATAGTATGTTAAATTCATTTTTGAATGGCCTTATTATCTATAAAAGAGGTAAACAGGAGCCAAAACCCGGTCAGACTAATTTGCCGGAACCGTCCATTGAAAATAATACAAACATAAACAATATCCTTTTAAAGAAAATCAAAATCGCCTTGTCCTTAACGACAGAGGACATGATAGATGTATTCAAAAAAGCTGGATTAAACGTATCAAAAGGCGAACTCGGAGCTTTTTTAAGAAAAGAAGGACATAAAAAATATAAAGTTTGCTTAGACAATTTTGCCAGAAACTTCTTAAAAGGACTAACGATCAAGTATAGGGGATAAGGTAAGGCAGGCAATATAATAAAAACCGGGCCAAAGAATGATTATGGCCCGGTTTTGGAATAATGCGAGCCAGTCTGAGAATGATGTGCTAGTCATCTAGAGAAATAGTTATTACGTTAAAGACTGAGGGTGAATTAGGGGATTACCACAAGATTGGGCTTAGAGGAAAGTCCTTATTTCATTTTTTTAAAACATTAGCCAAAATACACTTCCACACTTTTTTCTTTCTGTGCTGTTGCCAAACAGTTTTGGATAAAATGCAGGATCTGTTTTTGGTCCCAAGATGTACAATCACTTTCTACCAGTGAAGCACTAGTATTAAAAAGTTTTTTATATTCATTCAAAGCCTTTTCAAATTGTTGTAACGAGAAAATCGAACTTTTACCTGATCCACTAACTCCAGCATAGAACTGATTTGCATCAAGTAAACCGTACAGCAGTATGGCATTGCTATTCCCCATGCTAAAACGGGCATAAGCTATTTCTTCCCTTGCTTTATTCCAGCCATATATTTCATGACCCATTTAATAATCCTCCTTCAAATTTAAATTGTTTTTTAGGGGTGCTGTGTGTTGTTTACATGGCAAACCACTCCTTTCACATTTATATACTTATAGGAAATTATGATTGAGATAGTAGTATGAGAGATGATTTTGACCAAGGGATTTAAGGATCACTGTTTTAATTGGGAGATTTTGAGTGGAGTTTAAGGAGATTCGAGTAACGATTTTTCGATTGGATTATCTTCAGAGAAAATGATACCACATTTCGCATCATTTAAATTTTGAATTTTAAAAACTTATCAACAATTATGTGAACGCTTTCCTAGGTATATAAAGCAATATTCAAAAGTGTAATTGGCTTTCTTTGCAGGAGCAATGGTGCTGAACCCGTCTGAGATAATTCGTTTAGTTCTGAGAGGTAATGCATCTTTTTTAAAGGCAGTTGCTATTTGTATATATTATTTACTGAGTTGATTGGAGCGGAAGGTGCGAGACTCCCGCGGAAAGCGAGCATCCTGTAGCGGAAATCAACGGGCAACATTAATAGGTGAAAAAACAACAATTTATACGAAAAGAACTTTTTTAAAAAACCGAGCCTCAGAAATAATGGAGGCTCGGTTTTGGGGAATGGGATCCTATTCGCTAGTCATCTAGAGAAATCTTTTCTCTTCTATTCCCCATTTTCCTTATACAAATCAAAAACACCCTCAGCCATCTCCCTCACATTTTTCCTAAGGAAAAAAGGATGTACAATCTTAATCTGATTCCCAAACCCAAGAATATACTCTCGTGCCTCTTTTTCGGTATCAAAGCTAAGGCTTACAGGTATCCATCCATTTTCATTAGGCGAATCCGTGTGGAGTAACTGAACAAATCGGCCAGTAAAATTAATCCGCTGAAGAATGGCTGGTGAAATCTCCACTTCAACCTCAAATTTAGGCAGGCTGCTAATGAATGTCTGCTTTGATTCCTGCCAATAGTCTGCGAGATCAAAGTCATTCGGCCTGCTGAAGTTCTCATTAATCACCACGGCATCAATTATTCTAGATACTCGGTAGGTTTTTATCTTTGCATCAGAAGCAGCTATAAGATACCAAGTGTTCCCTTTGGCGACCAGTCCTAATGGCTCAACTATTCTTTCGCTTGTCTGTTTATCTGCTTTTTCGTATTGAATCTGAAGTTTTTTCTCCTCCCAAACCGCCTGCTGGACGATTCTAAAAGACTTCAATTCCCGTGGTGTTTCCCTCCACGTGCTGGTATCGATATGAATACGGTTGGAAATGTCCGTCACACTTTCTTTTAGTGGGGCAGGAATGGCCGCCAGAAGCTTCTGTCGTGCTTTTTTCCAATCATTGCTGATGCCAAGGTCTGCAAGGTGCTCAAAGGAGGGGGAGAGAAGCAGTGTTTTGATTTCAGCAGCTTTTAATCCGGTCAGATTTGTTCTGTAATTCTCAAGCAGTTTCCAGCCGCCGAATTTTCCTCGTTCAGCCAGGACAGGGATGCCAGCGGCGCTCAAGGCTTCCATATCCCGGTGTATGGTCCGCTCCGTTACCTCTAATTCTTTTGCCAATTCCCTCGAGGTCATTCTTTCGTTATTTTGAAGCAATAGTACGATCGCAATGAGTCTGTCTGCGCGCAATCTGTTCACCCCTGATAAAAAAGTTTTAAATATGACATTAGATGTCAACATTAATGATTATAGTATACATATAACACAAAAGGGGGCAGATCAGAATGACATCATTAAAAGGGAAGGTAGCACTTGTGGCCGGCGGAACACGGGGAGCTGGCCGCGGCATCGCTATGGAACTCGGTGCAGCAGGGGCGACGGTATATGTTACAGGCCGTACAACGCGAAATCAGATATCGGAATATGGACGAAAGGAAACCATTGAAGAAACTGCTGAATTGGTAAATGAGCTGGGCGGAACCGGAATAGCTGTTCAAGTGGATCATCTTATACCAGATCAGGTGCAGTCATTGATTGAAAGAATAGAGAAAGAACAGGGAAGACTGGATATCCTCGTAAATGATATATGGGGGAGCGAAAATTTGATGGAATGGGACATTCCTGTCTGGGAGCATTCCCTCGATAAGGGGATGAGAATGCTTCGTCTGGCGATTGATACTCATATTATCACAAGTCATTATGCCCTTCCGCTTCTGATCAAAAACAAAGGGGGATTAGTAGTCGAAGTAACAGACGGAACCGAAGAGTATAATCAAAATCGCTACCGGGTGTCTCTGTTTTATGACTTGGCCAAAAGCTCAGTCATCCGTATGGCCAAAGCATTGGCCCACGAACTTTCGGCTTATGATTGCACCGCGGTTGCTGTTTCACCCGGTTGGATGCGTTCGGAAATTATGCTCGAGGTGTTTGGAGTCACAGAGGAGAATTGGAAAGATGCCATCGAAAAGGAGCCCCATTTTGTGATCTCTGAAACACCAAGGTATATAGGACGGGCAATTAGTGCCATTGCAAAAGATCCTGATAAAAAACGATTGAACGGCGGATCCTTTTCAAGCGGGGAGCTGGCGAAAATGTATCATTTTCATGATCTGGATGGTTTTCAGCCGGAGGCTTTCAGATATTTGGTTGAGGTCCAGGAGGCAGGGAAGCCTGCCAATGCTGAGGGATATAGATAGCTTTTCATTGGGAAAACTCCTTTGCAGGACTCTGCGAAAGGAGTTTTTTATTTGTTTAAGGGAATATGACTTTCTTATCCAAATTTTGGTGAATAATATCACTTTAAACGTTATAATTAAACCAAGTGAATTAAATAATTAGGTGCATAGAGGGGAGAAAGGTCTTGATCATCCCAGCAAAAAATAACCCCGTTTTACCCTTGACGATAAGTGTAAAAGAAATAGAATCCATTGTTACATGGTTCGATCAGCATCAGCGATCCCTCTATATACTCGGCTGGTCCTATCTGGGGAGCCAACTCAAAATTGAGGAGCTTCTTTATCGTGCCATTTTACAGGTGTATAAGGAGCTGCCAAAGTTTAAGAAAAGCACATCTTTTGAACTGCGGGTTTTATCTATTTTTATACGTATCTGCCGGGAGCTTTCTATTGAAAATAGTTTAAAAGCTTCAGAGGAAAGTGTATTTCATGCATTACAGCAGTTAAATGAGCAGGAAAGAGAAGTGCTGGTCTTAACATATATAAAAGGAATCTCCAGGGAGGAAACAGCCCAGCTTCTCCAAATGTCACTTGAACAAATAAAGGAGCTATTATTTTCGGGATTCCAATTACTAAGAAAAGGATTGGGAAATGGAGATGACTATCAGGGCTGCAATGAATACCAAAAGCTTTACGTAAATTACCTGGAAAGAAAACTGGAACGGCCGCGGAAAATCGATTTTGAAATGCATATCTATCATTGTCATAACTGCCAGGATGATCTGGCATCTCTGCAGGAAACCATATTGAACTTCTCTGAAACCATTGAGACATTCAGCGTACCTGCAGATTTCATGGAAAACGTAAAAGAACGAGTCTCACAAAGGGAACATTTAATTAAGCAGAAGAAGAAGAAACGCAAAAGAATTGGATTTATTACAGGAAGTGTCTTTGTCTTATTCATGTGTACAGGTTTCTTCACCGGGATTTTTTCAAGTATCTATTACTCATTGACTGAAGAAAATCAGGAGTTGCGCATTTTTCTTCAGGAGGATTTAGGTGAAAGGCTTGGGCTGGAAGCTGAAAGCAATGGGATTAAAATAAAGATTAAGAGTGTGATTGCTGATGAGATTCAAACTCTTATTTTTTATGAAATAGAAGATACCAATGATAACAATCAATATATGATTAACATTGATGATGGCATTTTTATTGAGGACGAAATGAAAATTATGGTGGCAAATACCTATCCTATGTATATTCCGCCAGATATGGAGTCAGATCTTAATAAAAAGGAAAAGAACATTTATCATGGGAAAATGAGTCTGAGGCCTGTGAAAGAAAATAAAGCCACCATTCAGCTCAATATAAAAAAGGTTTTGAAATTAAAACAAAACGCCTCAGATTCATATGTGAATATGGTGCCCGAAGAAGGGGATTGGAAATTTGACATTCCTGTTACAAAAAAACCCTCTGTCGAGTATGCATTGAATGAAGAAGTTGAAATTGAGGGGACAGCAGTCTTGATTGACAAATTAATCCTTGCTCCAACAGGGACAATTCTGCAATATGGCCTCAAAAATGAACAGCCGGAAAAGCGGATCGACATGATCAATTTTAAAAATTTGGAAATCAACAATAAAGTAGCTGAAGCTGATTTATACGGGAACTCATACGTGCATGCACAGAATGATTTGAGATGGAGCAAGTTTCAGGCGCATTTTAAACCACTATTTGAAAAAGAAACCGATGAAGTCAAAGTCCGATTCGATAATATTTATTTGTCAATTACAGACAATAAAACGATTGCCCTTAATGTTTCGAAGGAATATCCGCAAACCTTTGAATATGCGGGAAGTACCATTTCCATTGATAAGGTTGAAGTTGGACAGCCTAGCATAGTGATCATAAGTAATCATGAAATTAAGAATCGAGCGTATGAATCACTTAATTTTAATATTGTGACTGAGGAAGAAGATATTTCAATGGAAGGGGATTATAAAGGAGTCATTGTTGATAAAAATGGAAAAGAATACGATATGAATAAAACACCTTTCATTTACGAAGAGCTTGAACAGCCGCGTCATTTCTTTACAGTCCAGAGCTTTAAGATACAAGGGGATAAGGTGGTTCCGAAGAGTCTGGATATATTCGGATATAATACAACTAAATACTTGGATAAAGAAGTAGAGTTAGATACTGAGCTGATCGTAAAAGATGAAGCAGGTACCTGAAGGGGGTGCCTGCTTCTTATTAATTAAATCATTGACTCCACCAGTTCTGCCCTGATTTTCGTAATATGCCCCTCCATCAATTCCTTTGCTTTATCCCCATTTCCAGAAGCAATAGCCAGATAAATTTCCCTATGCTCATTAATAGTATCCCCGTAACGGGACAAATCCTTGAACCGATGATTCTGGGTAGCTCTAATGGTTTCTTCCATATGTCCTTTGAGGGTATGGATCAATTCAATGAAAATCGAATTATGGGTTGCCTCGGCAATTCCGATGTGAAAGTCCAGATCTGCTTTTAACCCTAACTCGGGATCTTGTTTGGACAGCGCCATATTATGTAAAGCAATACGCAGCTTTTCCAGATCTGCCGGGGTGGCTCTATTGGCTGCAAGGAACGAGGATTCGGCTTCCAGTGCACGCCGAAGTTCAAGCATTTCAAATACCAGCGGGTTTTCTGCTTTGACAACTGTGATGATCTCTTCTTTGTTTGATTGGATATCAGAGACTTTAACGTAGCTTCCCCCTCCCTGGCGGATATCAATGAGCCCGTTCAGTTCCAGGGTTCTGAGGGCCTCTCTGATGGTTGTCCGGCTGACATTGAATTGAACTGCCAATTCTCTTTCTGATGGCAGCCGTTCACCTGGTTTAAGATTTCCTCCCAAATAGCATTCTATCAATTTATCTGCTAAAACCAGATAGGTCTTTTTTTTCTCTGCCATTCCCCGTACCCTCTTTCAAAATAGGCCTCTCTTACTTTCCTAAATGTAACAGACCTAAAATCTATTAATCAATACTATAAAAATAATAAAATAAATAATTGAATTCTTCTGATAAGTTAGTATAATTAATTTAACTTGTTGGACCAATTATAACATTGGTTTGACCAAATTCCTCGAATAAGAAAGAAGGAGTATAGGATGGAAACAGCGAGTATGAGCCTTCTGCAGGCTTTAAGAGAGTTTCTTACTGAGCAGCAGGTGACAGAAAATCAGACAGTAAGAGAATTGCATGGCAGGGATGAATCATACCATATGGAGAGTCTTCCTGACCTGGTTGTTTTTCCGGAAACGGCCCAGCAGGTCAGTGAAATTGTGAAGCTGGCAAACAAATATAAAGTTCCAATTGTTCCTTTTGGACTGGGATCCAGTCTTGAGGGGCATGTGATACCGTACGAACATGGAATTACGATTGATTTTTCGCTTATGAATAAAGTTCTGGAAGTACGTGAGAATGACTTTCTTGTTAGGGTACAGCCTGGCGTGACCCGCACGCAGCTCAACAAGGAATTGAAAAAATATGGACTATTTTTCTCTGTGGATCCGGGAGCAGATGCTACGCTTGGCGGAATGGCGGCAACGAATGCCAGCGGAACTACTTCTGTGAAATATGGAGTCATGCGTGATCAGGTGCGTGATCTGGAAGTGGTACTTGCTGATGGGTCGATCATACATACAGGCAATTTAGCTGCTAAATCCTCATCCGGATACCATTTGAATGGTTTATTCGTTGGTTCTGAGGGGACGCTTGGCTGCTTTACGGAACTGACATTAAGAGTATATGGAATTCCGGAGCATGTGACGGCGGCAAGAGCTTCTTTTCCTTCATTAAACGATGCGGTTGAAGCTGTTGTTTCCATTTTACAGGCAGGTGTTCCGATTGCCAGGGTTGAGCTTGTCGATGAACCATCCATGAAGCAGGTGAACCTGTTCAGTGAAACGAACTATAACGAAAGTCCAACACTCTTTTTGGAGTTTCACGGCAATGAAGCCGGTTTGAAGCAGGATGTCGCGTTCACAAGAGAAATAGTCGAAGACCATCACTGTCTCGATATTGAATTTGAAACCGATAATGCAGCAAGAAATCGCTTATGGGAGGCCAGGCATAACCTTGCCTATGCCTATATCCATGGCCATCCCGGAAAGAAAATGATGGTGACGGATGTTTGTTTACCGATTTCAGAACTTTCCGGCGCTATCAGCCATGCGAGGGAAGCGGTCGATACACTGGGACTTCCTGGAGGAATCGTCGGACATGTGGGGGACGGAAATTACCATACCCTCCTGATGATTGATATGAGTAATCCCGAAGAGGTGGCAAAAGCTGAAAAGTTCAATGAACAAATTGTCCTCTATGCTCTCGAACGGGGCGGTACATGTACGGGTGAGCATGGTGTAGGGGTAGGCAAGCAGAAGTATCAGCAAAAAGAACATGGACAGTCGCTTCAGGTTATGGAAAAAATCAAACATGCCCTGGATCCGGATAACCTTTTTAATCCAAATAAAATCTTAAAGACAAAAGAAGGAGCGTGATGATATGAAGGTATTAGAAGCGGTCAGTACCATTGCTGGAAAATATTTTGCCGTATGGGTTATTTTAACATCGGCTATTGCCTTTATGTTTCCAGACCCATTTTTAGGGTTGGGGGGCTATATCACCATCCTTCTCGGTGTCGTCATGTTTGGAATGGGGCTTACACTTAAGGCAGTGGATTTTAAAATCATTTTTACTAAACCGCTGCCTGTGTTAATCGGTGTTTGTGCACAGTTCATCATCATGCCGCTGGTCGCTTTCGGTATTGCGAAACTTTTGAATTTGCCGGCAGAATTGGCAGCAGGCCTAGTGTTGCTCGGATGTGTACCGGGGGGAACCGCCTCTAACGTTATGGTGTATCTGGCCAAGGGAAATGTACCATTGTCCATCGCCATGACTTCCGTTTCAACTCTATTGGCACCGATCATGACACCGCTGCTTCTCTTATTGCTTGCGGGTCAATGGATGCCGGTTGATGCTGTTGCCATGTTTAAGTCTATTGTCCAGGTTATCATTGTTCCAATTGTTCTAGGGCTGGCAATCAAGAAATTTTTCCCTGTGGCTGTGGAAAAGAGCTTAACTGTTTTACCGCTTATTTCGGTAGCGGCGATTATCACGATTGTAGCTGCAGTCGTTTCGGGCAATTCGGCAACCATTGCCGCATCAGGGCTTCTAATCTTTACAGCCGTCATGCTCCACAATGGATTCGGACTCCTGCTTGGCTACTTTGCAGGAAAAGTGCTTGGTCAGGAAGAAGTAAACCGAAGAGCGATTGCCATTGAAGTGGGAATGCAAAACTCAGGTTTAGGTGTTGCACTTGCGACTGCACATTTTGGTCCACTGGCAGCTCTTCCAAGCGTGCTGGCTGCTGCCTGGCATAACATTTCAGGGCCGATTCTGGCAACTTATTGGTCAAAAAAACCTGCTGTTGAAAGTGAAGAAGATACGTCAGTTCGTCCTGCTGAAGTGAAGTTGTAAATAGGAAAAAAGGTGTTTTTTCCCTTCAGTGTATCCGATCATGACTGAGGGGGAAAAGCACCTTTTTCTTTTCAATAAAATTAAGGTATACACGAAAATATCTCGCTTTTTCAGCTGCTCAATTAAATGGGCAGCTTATTTTTGCATATGAATGAAAAACTATCTTGACTAACAGCAAATTATGGAATATATTTTAATAAACAATTAACAATATGTTAATTAAAAAGAGGTGAATCAGTTTGAAGAATCAATTTATTACACCAGACGGTTATACAAGTGATATTGCGGTTTTTACAATCACATCTGAAAAAGTTGGAGAGTATAAACCTCCCAAAAAAGAGCTGAAAATCATGCTGATTAAAAGAAGTGAACTGGACCATGAAGGAAATCCAAACATGGAAGCAGGAAAGTGGGCACTCCCCGGTGGATTTGTACGTCCCTATGAGACAGCGTTTCAGGCAGCAGAGCGAAGGTTAGCCGAGGAAACCGGGGTGGATGGACTGAAAATAAAGCATTTTGGTGTCTACGATTCGCCTGGCCGGGATCAGCGGGGATGGATAATCTCTAATGCACATTATGTTATCGCAAATGAAGCGGCATTAAGGAGCCGGAAAAAAACGTATGATGCATCTGAAATTGAGCTATTTTCACTTGAAGAAGCAGTTGAACTTGATCTTGCATTTGATCATCGGACTATTATCGATGATGCACTTTGGTTTATTAAAAAAGATATGGCGCTGACAACACTGGCCAAGCATTTTCTTCCTGATGAATTTGTGCTTTCTGAACTTCAGGGGGTCTTATTGACGGTGTTGGATGATTCTTCGATCTCGACTGATGCTGCCTTTTTCAGAAAAGCTCCGACATTACCTTTTATTAAAGCGGTATCGGAAAACGGAAAGCATAAGAAATCAAACCGTTATTCCAAGACGCCGGCCCAGCTTTATCGTTTTAATGACTTTCAGCCGATTGTGTCCGTATATAGAAATAAGCTGAAAGGGTAAAAAGCAAGTCATATAAGGGGAGAGATTCACATGGGGATTTTTAAGAACTGGACGCGGTTTGAAATTATATGGCTAATCACATTTACATTGGTCAACATTTATCTTTTCTTTGCCTGGTCAGATTCACTGCTTGGCCTGATTTCATCCATAAGCGGCATGTTATGTGTGGTGCTGGTGGCAAAGGGGAAGATTGCCAACTATTACTTTGGCATCATTCAGACCCTAACTTATGCTTATATTGCTTACGGTTATGGTCTTTATGGAGAAGCCATGCTCAATGCCCTGTTTTATTTTCCGGTTCAATTTATAGGAATTTATCTGTGGAGAAAGCATAAAACAAATCGGGATGTTAATGGGGAAGATGTGAAAGTTAGAAGCCTGACTAAAAAGGGCTGGCTCTATACAGTAGTATCTATTGTTGTACTTACGATTGGATATGGTTTTTTTCTTAAATATTTAGAAGGCAATTTTGTCTGGACGGACTCAGCTACAAACGTTCTTTCTATTACTGCTCAAATATTGATGCTGAAGAGATTTGCAGAGCAATGGCTCCTATGGATTTCCGTTAATGTATTATCCATTATCCTTTGGGCGGGTGCTCTCATCACACAGGACGGCAATGACTTTTCAATGTTAGTCATGTGGACGGCTTTCCTGGTCAACAGTATTTATGGCTATTTTAACTGGCGGAAATTATATGTGATACAGAATAAGGAGAGGGTTTAAATGACAGTCGGGTTTATTGGAGGAAAGTTTTTTCCCCTGCATCTTGGCCATGTCTATGCCATCGTTCAGGCCTCATCCATCGTTGACGAACTGTACGTTGTGCTGTCCCATAGCGAAGTGCGTGACAGGCAATTGTGCGAGCATTCTAAAATGGCTTATATTCCGCCACATATCCGTTTGCGCTGGCTCAGTCAATTAACTAAAGATATGCCGCATGTTAAGGTCATTTCCATTAAAGACGATCAGGGGAATGAAGATTACAATTGGGCTGAGGGTGCCAGGGATATAAAAAAGGCAATTGGAAAGCGCATTGATTATGTATTTAGTTCAGAATATGAATATAACGATATTTTTAATGAACTTTATCCAGAGGCCAAACACGAATTGATTGATCCCAATCGGGGACATGTGAATATTTCGGCAACAGCAATCCGTAATGAAGGCGTATTTCTTTATTGGGAGTACATCCCTGACTTTGTTAAACCTTATTTCGTTAAAAAGGTTGTAGTGGTGGGAACTGAAAGCTGCGGGAAATCTGCCTTGACCAGAAATCTTGCTAAAATCTACAACACTTCCTATGTTGAGGAATATGGCCGAACCGTATGTGAAGAATTAGGCGGCTGCGATGGGATTATGGTTAAGGAAGATTACCACAAAATTGCCTATGGCCATAAGCTTGAAGAAATCAAGGCGATTGAAAAAGCGAACAAGGTTGTTTTTATCGACACGGAGGCAATCGTGACTCAATTTTACTCCAACTTATACAACAATGAGCATCAGACAGTGCTGGATGAAATAGCAAGTCTGCAGGATTATGACCTGTGGCTATACCTTGAACCTGATGTGAAATGGGTGGATGATGGACTTCGGGTTCATGGAGAGAATGAGGTAAGACTTCAAAACAACGAGGCCTTAAAAGCACTGCTGAGAAAGCATAATATTGATTATAAAATCCTGAGCGGCGATTACAAGAATCGGCTTCAGGGGGCTATAGGGCATATTGAAGAGCTGTTAAAAAATTGAGTAAGTGATTGACAAAAAAGATAATATTATTTATCCTTTTAAAAAACCTAATGAAATACTTTCATTCGTATAACTCCAATAATATGGTTTGGAGGTCTCTACCAGGAACCAATAATTCCTGATTACGAAGAAGATACATGTTCTGTATTTTCTTCGTGATCAGGAATTTTTTTTTGTGAAAAAAACTAGGAGGTCCAAAAATGAATTTTACAATTATGCCTAAAATTGAACTTCACTGCCATTTGGACGGGAGTGTCAGACCAGAAACCATCATTGATATCGCAAAGAGAGAAGGCATCAGCCTGCTTTCTTTTGATAAAGAAAAAATCAAAGAAGAACTAATTGCCCCGTTGGATTGCGAATCCCTGGATGAATATTTAAAAAGATTCTCCATTCCTAACTTGGTCATGCAGTCAAAAGAAAATTTGAAAAGAATATCCTATGAGCTTTTTGAAGATGCAGCAAAGGAAAACGTGAAATACATGGAGGTCCGCTTTGCCCCTCTGCTTCATACTCGAAAGGGATTATCCGTAGAAGAAATCATCCAAAGTGTGATTGAAGGGATGAGAGAAGCTGAAGAAGAATTTGATATTAATGGAAATGTCATTTTGTCATGCATGAGAACGATGAGTGTGGCAAGTGCATTTGAGGTAGTCGAAAAGGGAAAGGAATTCCTTGGAAGAGGGGTTGTCGCCATTGATTTATGTGCTTCCGAGGAGGAAGGGTTCTGCGAAAAATTCATTGAACCGATCGCGCTGGCCAGAGAATATGGCTATAAAGTCACCATCCACGCCGGTGAAACGGGAATCGGTCAAAATGTGCTGGAGGCAGTTGAATGGCTGGGGGCTGAAAGAATTGGACACGGTGTATTTATTAAAGACTGTGAAGAGGCTTATAGGCTTGTAAAGGAAAAACAGGTAGTGCTTGAAATGTGCCCAACCAGCAATGTTCAAACAAAAGCTGTTAACCAATTCAGTGATCATCCAATTTACGACTTCCATCGGGATGGAATAAAAGTAACGGTTAATACGGACAACAGAACGGTATCTGATACAACAATGGCAAAGGAATGTGATATTGTTTCGAAGGAATTCGCTATGAGTGCTGAGGATTATAAACAAATTTACACAAATAGTGTGAAAGCTTCTTTTGCGGATGAAGGGACAAAGGAAAAACTCATGGAATATTTAATGGATATCTAACAAAGAAGGTGTCTGCCCTATTCTAAATTTTTAATGGTTGAGGGGAGACACCTCGAAATATACCTCAAGAATTCATTTTTTGGATGCATACAATTTAAGCTCTTAGCATCCTCAAGCGTACGTACACCTTTATCGCCAATATAACGAATCCATGAAGGTTCGTTTAAAAGTTCGAGAATGAATGCTGCATCATCTGGTGTTAACTTGCGAAGAATTAATCGATCTGTTTCAAGCACTTTCAATTATTTTAACACCTCATTCATTTTCCAGGCTGTTAACCATTTTTTTAATTATTTATTTTTCAAGGCATACTATAATATACATCTTAAAATAATAATAGAGCAAATTGAATTTTCATATTTCTTTACTGGTAATTCTCCCATTGATTCACTAATGAGTTCTTACTGTAAACCTGTTAGCCTTGTAGATGGCCTGTTTTTGCCTAAAAACTACAAACAGGAGGTTTACAAATGAAAAATTTAGTAACATTTGTTGCTGCCATTTCACTTATTATGGGTTCATATAGCATGTTTCCTGCTGATCATTTTGATGCTGAGACAGTGGATCAGAAAGCTGCAGAAACATTAACATATAAAAAAGTTGAGGTTGACGTGAAAGAGTCATCATCAACTGATAATCGCTTCATCAAAGAGGAAGAAAAAAAGCTGCTTGCACGTCTTGTACAGGCTGAAGCAAAAGGGGAGCCGTTTGAAGGGAAAGTTGCGGTTGCTGACGTGGTTCTGAATCGTGTCGAGCACGAACAATTCCCGGATACAGTCAAAGATGTTATTTATCAGAAGAATGCTTTCGAACCTGTTCAAAATGGTTCAATCAATGAACAGGCAAGTAATGAAGCAGTTAAGGCCGTTGAGACAGCTCTTATTGACAAGGAGCAAAACGAAGAGTTCCTATATTTTTATAACCCTGAAACAGCCACAAGCCAGTGGATCTTTTCACGTGAAGTTGTGAAAAAAATAGGCAACCATGCATTTGCTATATAAGGCGCGTACAGCATAAAAGCTGCGCGCTTTTTTGTTGGAGAAAAAATGAAATTGGAGAAGGAATATTAAGAAAGATAGAGAAAACAACTCAAGGGAAATAATTCAATAAGGGGGATGCTTAAAATGGAGATCATTGTTAAGAAATTGCCTGAAACAGAAGTAGCGTATATCAGGCGCACCGGAAGTTATTTTGAGCCGCAGGATCATTGGGGAAGATTGATTGGATGGGCAAACAATCATGGATTATATCCTCCGCAGGAATCTTTCATTGGCATATCATTGGATAATCCTGATCTGGTGGAGAGCAAGGATTGCCGCCACGATGCCTGTGTTACTATTCCTGAAGGCTTTAATAAAGAGGAGCATCAGGAAATAATGTTTAAAAAAATTGATGCAGGGGATTACGCTCTCTATCCATTCTATGATACCCCTGATAAATTGCATAATGCCTATCAGTACATGTTTGGAGAATGGCTGCCAAATAGTAGATATGAGCCGGATTACGTTAGACATAACCTTGAATTTAATATGAATAATCCTGCTGAAGATGCAGAAGGGAAATGCAAGGTGGATTTATATGTACCAGTCAGAAAAAGAATTTCTGATGCAGAGTAGCACCTCAATAATCTTACATAAAATTCTACATTTATTAGCAGATGTAAATGGCTTCCAGTGAATATTAAGCACATCTTTAAAAGAAAAATATAAATAATTGAATTGTTGCATGTTGGGATTTTCAGACTTGAAATTTAAGGTGGGGGTGCTTGAAAGTGTTATATGATGATAGATACCATATGCACTTAGGGTATTATGAAAAAGGGTTTGATCTAGAAACTGTTGCTCTTAAAAGACAATCACAAGCAACCTGGGACGTCTTTTTTGATTTCCATTTTTATGGACTAAAAAAAACTATTCATGAAAACGATATATCTCTAAAAGGCTTTGGTACAAGAATTTTTTCAGTTGAAATTGAAGAACTAGATTTTAATGATGGTTCTAAGAATTTTGAACAATGGTTAACAATACAAGGAATATTATAAGACTTCATATCTAAAGACAGATTAAATTTAAAAATTTAAAAATAAGGGAAGCCTCTCTAAAAAGACTTCCCTTATATTATCAAATTTGTCTAAAATACAGTAGAAATTTCGATTTTATTTTGTTTAAATAAATCGGCCAGAGAAGTGCCGTCTATTTTCGTTAATTCTAATAGGGAGATATGATCTTCACTAAAATTTTCACTTACCATTGTTTGACCACTCCATATAGCTCTTCCTTCTGGCGATTTAGATATAAAAAATTCTTTATCCATATAAGTAAATTCAATTTCTCTTCCTTGTTCCAAATACATTAACAGTTGTTGATAGCTAATACTCCCACCCGCAGGAACGTCATCAAAGTTTTTTTGTCCATTCATTTATATCACCTTCCTAATGCCCGCTTCTCACTCCGTTTTTCCAGGTGTGTCTATGTGGGAATTTAAAATTTCCAGCATGACGGTAATCAATATCTAAGTCAGCCTTTCCATTTTTATCATAATATCTTCTCTGCTTTACACCTTTACTATCTTTTAAATCCTTTGAAGATAAAGCCTTCCCTGTTGTAGGTAAGGACGATTTTGTTGAGGTCGATTGCGTTGAGTGATTTGATGTCTTAGAACCATCTTTCTTTGCCTTTTCATATGCTTTTTCTGCAAAATATGCAGCAACTTTATTATAAAGCCATGAACCTGCTGCAATTGTAGCACCACCTATTACAAGAGCTCCAGTTACAGTTATTGCTACTTGTCCTATTCCAGGAATAACATATATACCTGCTGCTGCACCAATTGCTAATGTTTGAAATTCACTCTCTTGTGGATTACCATATGGATAATAAGTAGTACCAATTGTATCAGGATGATATGGATTTTGATATTCGGCAGGAATATAAATTATCTCATCTTTGGAATAGTATCCTAGCTCTAATAATTCTGCTGGTATTTCTTCAAAACTATCATATTCAAATTCCCATCCTGCCACTTCTTCCACATTCGAAGAAAGGTCATGACTTTCATTAGCTAAAGCCGGGTTGATAATAGAAAAACATAACAATACAACCATTAGTAAAGAAATACTACGTTTGAACATTTTCATAAATTCTCCTTTTTTCCATAATATAGAATAATAATACTTTGTTAGAAAAATATAATAAAGAATTGAAAAATC
>NZ_BCUY01000029.1 GCF_001591465.1 Cytobacillus firmus NBRC 15306 | reverse complement strand
AGGGAATCTGCTTCTAAAACCTTCAACAGAATCAGCTCCGCATTGTAAATTCCATTTTCTTCTATTTATATCTTAATGGACTCTGGCATTTAGTTGAATAGGAATTTTGGCATGAAATAGTGTAAAAAGTTCCTTATACTTTGTTTACTCCATTAAATATGCATAGTAATATGCTGTAGTCGTTAGTAATCCCTACTTAAGATAAATACAGAGCTGCATAACCTACTCTTTATTTTATATGCTGTTTTCGTAAACATTGTTGATTACCATCAGGTTATAACAAAGAAAACTCGCATTAGAAAATTGCGAGTTTTTGTTATTTATGGATTTGTTAATTCAATTAAAATAACCGAAAACGAACTCTTTACTTACACAGAAGGATTTTTATTTTACATATCCTCAATAATTTTACCGGCCGTTTCTGCCCCATTTTCGATGCAGTCAGGGATTCCGACACCGTAATAAGAGCAGCCTGCAAGCCATATTCCAGGGTATTCCCGGCCCAGTCTGCTTTCAATGGCTGCTACTGTCTCAGGATGGGATATCAGATAGTTCGGCATTTTTTCAGTCCAATTTGTCACTTCACTGGCTGCAGGCTCGGCCGTAATGCCAAGACTTTTTTCAAGATCAGCCAGAGCCGTCTTCAAGAGCTCTTCTTCACCCATTTCCTTCAGAGATGCAAAGGCCGGATGGCTGCTTTTATAAAATAACCTAACAAGCAAATTACCGCTTTCTGATGTATGCTTCCATTTGCGGCTTGTCCATGTACAGGCATTGCAGGTTAATTCATCCGTATTGGCCGTGATGAAGCCTGTCCCGTCTTCAGGCAGTTCGCTGTCTGGAATATCATAAGCAAGATAAATAGAGATCAGGGAACTGTTCTTCAAAGGTTCGAACTCCGCTTTCAGCTCCTGATCGTCGATCAAGGCTGCAGCTGCATTATGCGGAATGCCGAGCACTATATGATCTGCCTCAAGGCTTTCGCCATTTGAGAGATCAACCTTATATCCGCAATCCGTTTTTTCTATTTTAACAGCCTGTGTGCTTTTTAATATTTCTGTCCCGTCCAATCTTTCCTCATAAGCATCAATTAATGTATCCAGTCCCTTATTAAAGGAAAGGAACTTCTTTCCCCCGCTGCTCTGGAACACCTTTTTATTTTCCTCGAACCCTCTTATGATGCTGCCATATTTTTCTTTATAATCAAACAGGTGCGGAAGAGTCGAAGCAATGGTTAAGTCACTGAGATTTCCGGAATATACTCCCGAAAGAACAGGTGCAATTTGTTTTTCCACCAGTTCTTTTCCGAAGAAGTGCTCAAGGAAATCGCCGATCGAATCATTCTTTGTAAAGCGGTCATTTTTCGTATAAAAATCCTTCAGGGCTTCCACTTTTCCTTCCGCTGAAACAAGCGTGGATTTGGCAAGAGATTCAACACTGGCCGGGATCCCAAATACAGAATCTGCCGGGATCAGCTTCAGCTCGCCGTCAGTGTAAATATACGACCGTCCCGCCGCATTGTACACAACCTCTTCTTCCAAACCGAGCTCCTGGATAAAATTCATCGCATCCGCTTTTCGGGCAACAATCGAATCAGCTCCCGCCTCGATTAAGAAGCCGCCTTTTCTTACTGTGCGGATTTTTCCGCCAAGCTGTTCTGCTGATTCTGCCAGCACCAGCCGTATATCCTGATTGTTTTCTTTTTTCCATTTGTTCAGTTCATACATAGCGGACAATCCTGTTACACCGCCGCCTATGACTAATACTGTTTTCACTCGTATGCACCTCAGTTTACATCCAATTCATATATAAAGTGTACCACAACCTGTAGAGATGAAAGTATGTGAGGGTTTGTCCATTTTTCAAATACATTATCATTTCCTGAACCAGTTGGGCATGCTCATCCATATGCAAAAAAGGAATGTCCGTATCCACTTCACCAGTGATTCTATTCATTTTAATATCCTCGCCTTCAAGCCATCTTCTGAAGTCAAAAACAACCGGCTCTCTGTCGCCGCCGAGCGCAAACCAGGCTTTCACCTCCCCCGGCAGATAGGCTGATGTATGAATGGTCCCTGCCCAGAACCCACTTTGATTTTGGCTTCATGCAGGGGGAACGTATAAAAGATTCTCTTTCTGTGCAAAATCGGGAGGATCAATGGATGGTACTTGCCCACCTCCGACACCTCTAGGGGTAGCACTGGAGCTAGATAGTTATCGAAGTTCAAAAATTTTACTACCTTATAAAAGACTGATCTGCATCTTTCTGCAGATCAGCCTCCTTTATTTATCGTTAACAATGATATATACAGCCTGCACAGGACCATGTACACCTACAATTAAATTCATTTCAATATCGGCACTGTTGCTTGGGCCTGAAATGAAATTTACACAGGATGGGACAGGTTCGCCATTCTCCACAATTGTGTGGATATGCTTTGCAACCTGGGTCATTCTTGGAACAATTGTGCTTTTTGGGATAATGGCAAAGTAAATCACTGGAAGAAGGCTTACTGCTCGTCCCTTCCCTTTATCACTGAACAAAACAACAGTTCCTGACTCTGCAAGCGCCGCATCACTAAAGGTAATTCCGATGTCTGCATGTGCGGAGAAAGCAAGATTCTCTTCTCCTCCTTCTTGATCCCAGACATGGACTGCTATTCCATTGCCATTCAAATCAATAGGGAGGGAAGATAATCCAAATTCTTCAAAGCGCGGATCATCCCATGTAACGACCGATTTGCCACCGTATTCCTTAATCAAGCGGCCGATTTGCTCAGGCAGCTCTGCAGAAGCTGTTTCATATACATCCGTATGAATTAACAAACATTGCTTCTTCAGGACCTCTACAAGCTCGTCCTGTGAGGCGCCCTTTAAAACGTCCCACTGAGGATTATGATCCCATGCTGGTTTTTCTACCTCAGAAAGACGTTTTCTCCCCAGATTTTTTGCCAGATTGTCAAGGAAAGAAGTGCGATTATACACTTGTCCAGCTGCCATCATTCTCCCCTCTCTTTCTTTCTCTTTTTATATAAATCTCTGAATCTGTCTTTCTTAGGTGCGGGGAAATCCCGAATTTCAGTCCAATTTTTCAAAGGGCCGGGACCAGCTGAAATTTTATCATCCTTTGTGAATGCTCCCAATGCCTTGGGTGCCAGCTTTGAACCGATATTGTACATGGATGGTGAAGCTGTGCCGAGACTGAAGGCTTTCATGGATAAGTTTTCAAACACCGGTGCTTTGCCTTCTTTTTCAACAATCTCCTGGCGGTGGCGGAGCAAATGCTCGTGTAATGGAATTTTTACCGGACAAGCTTCCGTACATGCTGCACACAGCGTTGAAGCATATGGCAGTTCTTTATATTCATCATAGCCGCCAAGAAGAGGAGTCAATACCGCTCCTACTGGCCCCGGATAGATGGATCCATAGGAGTGACCGCCGACATGGCGATAGACTGGACAGACATTAATGCAGGCTGCACAGCGGATGCAGTGAAGGATGGACTGGAATGCTGTTCCTAAAATTTTTGAACGGCCATTATCCACAATAACAAGATGGAATTCTTCTGGACCATCTATTTCTCCCTCTTGCTTTGGACCAGTTAATGCAGTTATATAACTCGTTAATTTCTGCCCGACTGCTGCGCGGGTCAGCAGGCTTACCAAAACTTCCATATCTTCCCACGTAGGCACTATCCGCTCCATTCCCATTACAGTAATTTGCGTTTTTGGAATGGTTGTCACCATCCGCGCATTTCCTTCATTTGTCACCAGGGAAATCGTTCCGGATTCGGCAATGGCAAAATTGCATCCCGTAATGCCAATATCCGCCTGAAGAAACTCTTCCCGCAGTTTTTCTCTTGCAAATAATGCAAGCTCTTCCGGCTTCTCGGTTTTGTCATAGCCTAATTTATCCCTAAAAACATCCCGAATCTGTTCTTTATTTTTATGAAGGGCAGGTGTAACGATATGGGACGGTGGATCATGATCGTCCACTTGCAGAATCCACTCGCCAAGGTCGCTTTCAATGACTTCACAGCCAGCATTTTCAAGCGCTTCGTTCATATTAATTTCTTCTGTCACCATCGACTTGGATTTGACAACCTTTTTACCATTTTTCTTTTTAACTACATTGGTAATATACTCATTTGCCTCTTCAGCTGTTTCAGCGAAAAAAACATATCCCCCTCGCTTAGAGACATTTTCGCTCATGAGGTCCAGATAATAATCCAGATTCTCAATGGTATGGGTCCGAATCTCTTCACCCAGTTTGCGCCATTCCTCCCAATTTCCTAATTCTTCAGCTGCGTTCAGCCTTCCGCTGCGAAAACGCCCCTGTGCAGAGGAAACAGCACCGCGCATAAAAACATCGCCTATCCCGTCTGTGACACGTTCTTTAAAAGGTTTTTCCCCTATTTTCATAGCCATATGTGTTTCCCTCTTTTCCTATCTGCTATTTAATACAGAAGCAATATGCATCACCTTAATCGGCTTCCCTTTTCTGTCTATCCGTCCTCCAATATTCATCAGGCATCCGCAGTCGGCTCCTATTAGAATTTCAGCTCCGCAATCTTCAGCACTCTGAACCTTTTCATCTACCATCTGCTCTGAGATTTCTCCCATCTTTACCGAGAAAGTGCCGCCAAAGCCACAGCAATTATAATTGTGTGCGAGCGGCTTCATCTCAAGACCTTCTACATTGCTTAACAGCTTCATTGGGGCTTCCTTTACTCCTAATAATCTCGTCATATGACAAGAAGTATGGTAGGTCGCTATTCCATTCATCTTTGCCCCTACGTCCTCCACTCCTAAAACATCCACGATAAATTGTGTCAGTTCATACGTTTTTTCAGCTAATTTTTTGGCGCGCGGCTCCCACACTGGGTCTCCTTTAAAAACGTGCGGATACTCTCTGAACATAGTTCCACATGATCCCGAAGGAGTTACAACATAATCTGAATGTTCGAAAACAGTAATCATATGCTTCATGGATTCTTTCGCCTTATCCACATATCCGCTATTATAGGCAGGCTGCCCGCAGCATGTCTGCTTTTCTGGAAAATCTACTTCGCAGCCCAGCTTTTCCAGCAGTTCTAAAGTATCCATTCCTACATCCGTCTGAAAAATATCTATTAAACAGGTTACAAATAATGATACTTTCATAGATCTCACCTTTACTTTCTTCAAGTAAATAAATTCATTCTGGGTCTTAACTAAGTTTAAGCCCAGATATCCGCACAGTCAACAGGTCATCAGATGACTTTAGTGTAATATAGCAAGCTCCTCAATGGAGCTTGCACCATTATGCTGACTTTTTCAGCCTCTTATCTTCCATTCTGTTCTGTTTCTGGCCTTTAGCAATAAAAACTGCAATGAATACTGCCACTGCGGCCAGGATAAGCGTTCCAATATTCATGCCAATTCCATTGATGGCCACATACCCGATTCCGCCTGCAAAAATAACATAGAAAGTCATCGGGATAAGCGTTTTTCGTATTAAGCTTCCTTCCCTTCCTATTAAACCGGCAGAAGATGAAGCAGCAACAACATTATGGACACAAATCATGTTACCCGCTGCTCCGCCGACAGCCTGCAAGGCAACAATGGTGGCGGGAGAAGCAAGGATATTATCAGCTACTCCGAATTGAAACAAAGAGAACATCATGTTGCTTACTGTATTGCTTCCTGCAGCAAATGCTCCAATCGCACCGATTGTTGGCGCCGTAAGTGGCCAATAGCTCCCAAATATATTGGAAATCCCCTCTGCCAATGCCAGTGGCATGCTAGTAAAATCGGCTGCATTGATTCCTGAGTTGATAAATACCTGGACCATTGGGACCGCAAATACCAGAGCAGCCATTGCACTGACAATCGTTTTAAAAGAGTCTTTTACTGCCTGTCCGTAATCTCTCACATTCATTTTAAAAATAAAGATGGAAAGCAAGGATACTACAATAAAAATGACACCAGGAAGATTTAGCGGCTTGGATTCAATTGTTATAGCCGTCCCGAAAACGCTCTCAAATTTCAGGACAAAGGCTTGGAGCCACGCCGAGAAAGGCAAGTATTGCACACGTGTTAAAACTAGTAGAACAGCAACCAGCAGGTATGGCAGCCAGGCAGCCAGAAATGATATTTGTTTCTTTGGTTTGTCTGTCGCGTCCACATCAAGGGAGCCCGTCCATGAAGGATTCCAATGGCTTTTTTCTTCGAAGTCCCATGCTTTTACAGGGGTAAATAAACCTTTTTTAGCGGCTGGCACCACAATCGCCAGGCCGATTAAACCGCCAATCAAAGATGGAAATTCAGGACCCAGTAAATTGGCAACTAAAGCATATGGGACTGTAAAGGCCAAACCTGCAAAAACGGCAAACTTCCATATGGCCAGCCCTTCTGCAATTGATTTATTTTTTCCGAAGAAGTAAGTCAGCATTGTTACCATAAATAATGGGATAAATATGCCGATGACACCATGAATCAGGGCAACCTGTCCTCCGATTGCATTTATGTAGGCATCAAATGTCGTGCCTTGCTCTGCAATATAGCTTTGAACAAGAGGCGAATCCTTCAACCCTGAATGGACCCCGATTAATATCGGTGTTCCTACAGCCCCATAGGAAACGGGTGTGGATTGCAGAATAAGCGCGACCATAACTGCACCCATTGCCGGAAAGCCAATCGCTACTAAAAGAGGACCAACTATAGTGGCTGGAGCCCCCCAGCCAGCTGCCCCTTCCAGGAAAGATCCGAATAGCCAGCAAACGATAATTGTTTGAACACGGCGGTCAGGGGAGATGCTCATAAAACCTTTACGAATGGTAAAAATAGCACCGCTTGCTTTCAGTGTGTTCAGCAGCAGGATGGCACCAAATACAATCACTCCCACTTCAAGCGCCGTGACAATCCCTTTCACACTTGCTGCAGCTATTTGATTTCCCGGAACTTTCCATATGAACATAGCCATAAGGATGGTCAGAATCAGAGAAACCGGCATAGCCCTCTTAGCTGGCCAGCGTAAAATAACCAAAAATAGAAAGACAGAAACAATAGGCAATGTAGCAATTAAAGCTAATAAACCAATACTCAAATTTCTCTTCCCCTTTCATGATGAAGGAATACTTCCCGGATGGAATTAATCCTATTAACAGGTCATCTGATGACTTTAGTATATTAAACAGTATAAATAAAACGCTTTCATATCTCAATAGAATTTTTCGAAAAATTTGCAGAATTAAACCCAATCGTAAGAATTACGATTGGGTAGTCCTATTACATTTCAATTTCCTGAAAGTATTCCATTAATACATCTTCCACACTTTGAAGGTGCTGAAGCAATAGTTTTTGTGCCCTTGCACCATCCCTTTGTACAATTGCCTCATAAATGCTGGCATGCTCAAGGGTCAGCCGGCCAAGGGTGGATTTCTCTGAATAAAGCCATAGCCTGCGGGTTTCACGCATAGTTGTGAACATCATTTCTGAAACATTGTTCATGAGGCTGATCAGCAAATCATTTTGGGATGCTCTTGCGATGGCCATATGAAAACGAAAGTCAGCTTCTTCTCCTAATTCTTCATCATTAGCATTTTTCATTTTCTCCAGTGCTTCTTTAATTTCAGAAAGTTGCTCTGCCGTCCGTCTTGACGCTGCGGCTTCAACAGCTCCTACTTCAAGAATCCTGCGAACCTCCAGCAAATTCTTCACATCGTCCTTTTTCATTAAGACGGCAATTTGCACTGGCAGCTTAAGCATATTTGAATTGAATTCACGGACATAGGTACCTTCCCCCTGATGCATTTCAACCAGGCCCATAGCCCGCAGTGCACTCAGTGCCTCCCGAACCGCCGAACGCCCAACCTGAAAATTCTCAGCCAGCTGCTGGACAGAATCGAGCTTATCACCCGGCTTCAGATCACCAGCTTTTATCATATCCATAATGGCTTCAGCCACTTCTTCATATATTTTGCGCGGTTTAATACGTCTATAATTCAATCATGTTCACCCCATTATGTATCTACCTATGATTTTATAGTAATATGTGCGGTGAGACAAACGCTAATTTGTAAGCGGTTAATCCATAAAACAAGGAAAAGGCTATTATTTCTGCTCCTTCCTGCATACATTAGGTTTCAGCTAAATCATATACCACAGTTTCTGCTAATCAACTGATGACGGACGGTCTCCGCTTTTGGCTTTTAGTTCTTTTAGCTTAATACTATAAAACCTCATACTTTTCGGAATCCCTTTTATCGCAAATATTCCGTTATAAATCAGGGATCTTACTCTATACTCAGCAAAGCCATCACCAATTGGCTCATCCAGATGCCCTATCACTTCCCCGATTAATCTTGCTGATTTTATAAAACCCTTGTTGCTATTATGAAGCTTTTTGGCTGACTCGATGATATATTCATCAAAATAACTCTCTGGCACACTATATATTTCATGATAAAGAAGAAACAAACGTCTGAAGGATGAATTATTGAAATTACGTGGTATGGTCTATGACAAATTTTAAGAATAAAGAACTTTACTATTGTATCGGTTTTCCTTAGTGTGCTAATGGATGTTTGTAGAGTAAAATATAATCATTCTTTATTCTAAATATAAAGTTGTAGAGAATTTATAACTATTCTCTGAAGTAATAAATTTATATGGTTGTATTATTAATACAAGGGGGTTTTATTAATGATTAAAGGATTATACGAAGCACATTTACCAGTAAGTAATTTGAAAAGGTCTATCGAATTTTATAAAGAACTTGGTTTAGAGTTTGACCACAGCGTAGAGGATAGTTTGGCATTTTTATGGATTGAAAAAAATAAAAGCTGGTTGGGCTTATGGGAAACCGATAAGGTAGAACTTGAATATCATCCTTCAATAAGACACATAGCATTTCAAGTATCGTTAGAAGGATTAAAAAATTCGGTTAGTTGGCTCAAAAGTAAAGGATGTGAACCAAGGGAGGCTTTTGGCTTTGAGCCAGTAGAACCTTTTGTAATGGCACATGATAACTATGCTCACGCTAAAATTCATTTTAATGACCCTGATGGTAATAGTTTGGAATTGATTTGTAAACTCGAAAATCCTAATAAAATAACAAAACGGATGTATTTAAGTGAGTGGGAAAAATTAAATACAAATAAATAGAAAAAGTAGTTTTTCAAGCTACCGGTGGCGTTAATTTATTTTTATAAGACGATATTGGGATTTTCGAGGAAGAAGGCCAGGACCAATACTATTATTTGGGATATACGGTGAAGAAAGCAGGGAAAACATATCATGTGCACAGCCCATTTGTTAAAGATGGGAATGGCGGCTTAACTCCTGCCGGCAATGAATGGACCATTGAATTGGATGAACCTGATCGTGCTGACAGCAGAGGATTCACCAGTATTGAACAAGCACTTCAGGAATTATAAAGATTGTCTTCGATCTATATTAATTTTAGAATTTTTTGTCTATAATGGAATTGAATTAGAAAGGAGTGAAAGAAATGGCTGTTAATGCCTATTTAAATTTTAATGGAAATACACGTGAAGCAATTGAATTTTATGTAAAGGCTTTTGAATTGGATATGCCTGAGATCACAACTTTTGGTGAAGCTCCGCAAAACCCTGAATATCCGCTTCCGGAAGAAGCAAGGAATTTGGTAATGCATTCAAGCCTTAACATTTGCGGCAGTAATGTAATGTTTTCAGATACGTTTCCAGGTATGCCCTTTACAGTAGGAAATAACATTAATCTTGCAGTTGTCATTAATGATGTGGATAATCTGAGAAAGTATTTTAACAATCTGCAGGAAGGCGGCAAAGTAACCATGGAGCTGCAGGAAACTTTCTGGAGCAAGAGCTTTGGCCAACTAACAGATAAATTCGGCATCAACTGGATGTTCAGCCACGAAGGATAACATACATAAGCTAATATGGAGGCATATGGCCTCCATTTTTTATTCATTCAGCAAATGATGAATCATACGTTTCTTATCATCGAAAAATTGCTTCATAATGCGGTAATGATTCGTTTCTTCGAGCTTCTTTTCCGAGATGCCGTCATCAGTGAATTCATATATGGCTGCATCCGGGTAGGCCATAATGATCGGAGAATGGGTAGCGATAATAAATTGTGAATGGTCCCTGACCAAATCATGAATCCTTGTCAGCATGGACATCTGCCTCAAGGGGGATAGTGCCGCTTCAGGCTCGTCCAGAATGTAGATTCCATTGCCGCGAAAGCGATGAATAAATGTGGAGAAAAACGCTTCTCCATGTGACTGTTCATGTAAAGAACGGCCCCCAAAGGAATCAATTACTTTTGGCCCGCCGCCTTCGCTGTCCATTTCCTCAATATTGGAAGCTACATTATAGAAGCTCTCTGCCCTTAAGAAAAAGCCGTCGGATGGCCTGTCTACGCCCTTTATTACCTTTAAATATTCGCCCAGTATAGAATGGGATTCAAAGGTAGAAAAATTAAAATTGAATGATCCGCCTTCAGCATTGAATCCCAGTGCAACCGCAACCGCCTCCAGGAGCGTTGACTTTCCCATCCCATTTTCACCTATCAGAAAGGTTACTTTCGGGTGAAAAGGCACCTCATCCAGCGTCTTCAGGCTCGGAAGGCTGAAAGGATACTGATCGAAAGTTGGAATCTCTTCTCTTTTAAGCCTAATCCCTCTTACGTATTGTGAACTAAACAGATTCATAAAAAATACCTCATATATTTTTATAGTCACCTATTTGCCATCAGGGCTGAAGCCAGCCTTGGATACACCCAATTGAATGGGTGTATCTTGAAATTCCCGATCCAGCATGTTAAGAACCACTTTATATGCAGATGGATTATACCATTTCTCCAAACCAAGCTCATTAAAAATCTTGCGGATTCCAAGCCTCTCGGTCCTTTTCCCTCCACTTCCATCCCCCATCCAAAAATCGTCAACCGTCACACGGTTTGCAATAGATTTAAGTTTTGCAGGAAATTCCCTCGAGCATGGAAGCAGCGGGGCAAGGGTAGCCTGAGTGATAATTCCTGCCTCTTTTATGTCTTTTAGTGCAGCCATTCTTGCAGGGATGGGAGGTGCCGCTGGTGCAAAGGCCTTTCTGACATCTTCTTTGTCTGTCTCGATTGTCATGGAAACCCTGATTCTATCCCCGAATTGCTGGAATAAATCGATATCCCGATTCACCAGTGGCGAACGGGTTTGTACATGTAAAAAGTCAGGCTGATTTTCAAGCATAACTTCCAATAAACTTCTGGTCAGTTTTGAGGTATATTCAATCGGCTGGTAAGGATCTGTGGAAGAGGACATAAATAAAGCAACTTTTCCGCTTTTTTTAGCTTTAGCCAATTCTTTCTCCAAAAGCTCGGCCGCATTTGATTTTATATCAATCCACGCACCCCATTCCTCTTCACGGAAAATGGAAACAGGGAGCTCCCTTACATAGCAATATTTACAGCCAAAAGCACAGCCCGCATAGGGGTTCAATGAATGAGTAAAATTGTCTATCGCACCTTTGGCAGGTGTTAAGATACTTTTTGATATGATTTCTTTAAGCTGTATGTTCAAATCAATCACCAAATCGAATGTATGTTCTATATTAAAAGTAACACTGTCACCTGCTGATGTCAACAGCAGCACAAATATGCCTGACCCATTAACCGGGCCAGGCATTACCTATTTATTGTTCTATTTTAAGTTCCGCAGTATGTTCGATGTGGCATGCCGGATGGCTCAGGCAGTTTGCAGTACTCTTCCTGTTCTTTAGTATAGGCATAAGGATGCTCAAGTGCTGCAAGAAGCTTTTTCATCACGCTGTAATCTCCAGTGTTAACAGCTGCTTCCAGAGCTTCTTCCACCCGGTGGTTCCGCGGTATGACGGACGGGTTGCTGTTCTTCATTTTCTCATGTACTTCTTCTTTCGATTCCTTTTGCCTGGTCAGCCTTTCCTGCCATTGATCATGCCAGCTGGCAAACTCCTGATCATTATTTAACCCAGTGTTTTCACCCAATGTTAGTGCACGGAAGGTGTTAGTATAGTCTGCTTCAGACTTCTGCATCACCTTTAGCAGTCCGGTAATAAGAGCTTCATCATCATCTTCTTCATTAAATATCCCAAGCTTTGCCCTCATCCCTGAAAGCCAATGCTTCTGATAGATTTTATTGTATTCTGATATGGCGCCCTGAGCTATTTTTATTGCTTCCTCTTGATCATCATGAAGGAGCGGCAAAAGAGTTTCCGCAAATCTCGCCAGGTTCCAGCCGCCAATATACGGCTGATTTCCATAAGCATAACGGCCTTCCCTGTCAATGGAGCTAAAGACGGTTGCCAAATCATATTTATCCATAAAGGCGCACGGGCCATAATCAATGGTTTCTCCGCTGATTGTCATATTGTCGGTGTTCATGACTCCATGGATGAAGCCTATATGCTGCCATTTGGCAATCAGCCAAGCCTGCTGCTGGATCACATTCTTCAAAAGAGACAGGTAAGGATTTTCGTCATCTTGTATTTTCGGATAATGACGCTGAATTGTGTATTCTGCCAAGCTTTTAAGCTCCTCAACCGGCCGCCAGTTTGCCGCATATTGAAAAGTCCCCACCCGTATATGGCTATCCGCCACCCTTGTCAGGATCGCACCCGGAAGTTCAGTTTCCCGGATAATGGCTTCACCTGTTGTTACAACTGCCAGACTGCGGGTGGTCGGAATTCCTAGAGCATGCATGGCTTCACTGATGATGTACTCCCGGAGCATCGGTCCCAGAGCCGCCCGGCCATCTCCGCCGCGTGAAAACGGCGTTCGGCCGGAGCCTTTCAGCTGAATGTCAAAACGTTCTCCCCCAGGTGTAATCTGCTCGCCGATCAGCATTGCCCGGCCGTCCCCAAGCATATTAAAGTGTCCGAACTGATGACCTGCATAAGCTTGAGCGAGAGGTTCAGCATCCTCAGGGACCTTACAGCCTGCTAAAACCTCAACGCCCGATTCGCTTGCTAATGCGTCTATATTCAATCCCAATTTCTTTGCGAGCGGCTCGTTTAAGATAACCAGCTCAGGGGATGATACAGGGTTTGGCTTCATTTTTGAGAAAAATGTCTGAGGCAGCCGTGCATAGCTGTTATCAAAATTCCATCCGATTTCATTGTTATTTGTCATCGTAGCTCCTTCCTTATCTGCGGTTTTATAGTCATTTTCTTTTATTATACCCTTTTTGAAGAAACATAGCGGGCATCTTTTGTATGTAAAAAAACCTGACAGCCGGATTCTAAACCGCCGGCTGTCAGGTTTTTTTATGATTATTCATCAAGTTCAAACGTTTTACAGGCTGTTTCCTCTATTTCATCTGCTTCCCGGCCATTCTGGCCAATCACATAAATAGAGTCCGCTACACATTTATCACCTTCAGCCCAGTACTTACAGTTTTCAACGTTACACAATACTTCTACTTCCATTCTTGGCCACCTCCTTTTGGTTTACTGAATGTATACCCCTTTTTTAGAGAAATAACCATGTGGGATATTATCCCATTAAAGGCAGAGTGGCCTTGGAAGGAGTTAGTCTGGGAGAATTAGGATTTTAGTTTTTTCGTCATTTTCGGGGAGTCTTGGCAAAAGACAACGTGATGAATGTGCGTAATAATTAAGATTTCATTGTCAATTAGCCCGTTGATTTCCGCTCCAGGATGCTCGCTTTCCGCGGGGCGTGCGCTGAGCCTCCTCGACGCTTCGCGCCTGCGGGGTCTCACCTGTCCCGCTACTACCGCAGGACGTTGAATAAGCTTCCTTGAGTACACATCGCACGAAGAAAATGCGCATGCATTTTCGAGGATCTCGCACCTTCCGCTCCAATCAACTCAGCGAATGAAACTAAGTTATGAAAAAACATCAAACCCTTAATAAAAGAGGATGGACGACTAGCCCATCCCCTAGAATTTTCAATTGTTCTTTGACGCAAAAGCCTCAAGCAATTCACGCACTTCAGCTGTAGATCTTGTGTTCATCAAGTCATTTCTTAGTGAGCTTGCCCCTGGAAAGCCCTTGACATAGATTTTGAAAAAGCGGTGAAGAGCCGTGAACGGCCGCAGTTCTAAATGTGCATATTGATCATGGAGGTCCATGTGCAATCTTAAAAGGTCGAGCAGTTCCTCACTGGTAGGGTCTTTTTTCTCTTTTTCAAATGCAAAGGGATTATGGAATATGCCTCGCCCAATCATAACTCCATCAATTCCGTACTTCTCAGCAAGCTCCAAGCCCTTCTCGCGATCTTGTATATCTCCATTGATTGTCAAAAGGGTATTCGGGGCCACCTGGTCGCGAAGTTCCTTAATCTCCGGGATCAGTTCCCAATGTGCAGGCACTTTGCTCATTTCTTCCCGTGTACGCAGATGAATGGAAAGATTAGCAATGTCCTGCTCCAAAATGTGTTTCAGCCAGAACTTCCATTCGTCAACTTCCGTGAAGCCAAGCCTTGTTTTTACACTTACCGGCAAGCCTCCTGCTTTGGCTGCCTGTATAAGTTCTGCTGCCAATTCAGGGCGGCGGATCAGACCGCTTCCCTTCCCGTTCTGGGTCACATTCGGTACGGGACAGCCCATGTTGATATCTATTCCCTTAAAGCCCATTTCCGCCATCCCAATACTCATTTGCCGGAAGTATTCAGGCTTATCCCCCCAAATATGGGCGACAATTGGCTGTTCATCCTCTGTAAAGGTCAAACGCCCGCGCACACTTTTGATCCCATCAGGGTGACAATAACTATCTGAGTTTGTAAACTCAGTAAAAAACACATCAGGTCTGGCTGCTTCACTCACCACATGGCGAAAAACAACGTCTGTCACTTCTTCCATTGGTGCCAGTATAAAAAATGGCCGCGGTAACTCAAGCCAAAAATTTTCTTTCATCTTTTTATTCCAATCCTCTCATTAAGGGATACTAACAGAACTCCATATCCCTAAATTAAAAACAGCATATCTATACTTCTTTTACACTTATACCATGGTTAGGCACTTTTTATCAAACTGCCTGCTGTAGTTTAAAATTTCATACAATGGCTGGAATGTGGCGGGTTGTTCCTTCGGATGAGACGCTTTCTCGCTTGTCCGCCTTGCCTTTAATATTCCCTCTTTGCTTCGAATGTCCCACCAGATTTTTGATCTCTAATCATCCAGTTTGAAATCATTTTCCTGCAGATGTTTTGTTTGCGGCTTTTGATTTAAGTACGTTTCAAATTTTGAACCAAACAGTGTTTCAGGTCTCAGGTAGCGTGAATATTGCGGATCTCTCTTCCATTCGGCAGACTTCAAATCGATAACCTTTTGAAAATCAGCGAGGGTAAAGCCTTGCTCCCACCAATCCCTGATTAGACTCCTCGACTTCCTGGAACTCTCCCGATAGTCCGAATCCGTTTTCTCATTGGAGATATTGGATGATGGCAGTGTACGGAATTTTCCATTTCTGTTCAATAGGCGGGTCAAGCGTACACTTCGATAATTCAACAAAAAAAGAGCGGTTAAAGCATACCGCTCCTCATTTAGGCTTGTTTCAGGATGGAGTTTAATTGACTCCATACAATTTTTATAGAAACCCAACTTGTTATTTGAGTTCAAGCAACGTAACAGCTTCAACATGTGTTGAATACTTTTCACAGTCACAATACAATAGGCGACTATAACTACTTAAAGCAAAGGGGCGGTAAATAAAAACCGCTCCTTTTTTTAATTTTACCATCGTTTTAAAGAATAATCCTCTTTATTATAGACCCTACCCAGTGCCGAATGAATGACTTTATCAAATACATATTATGGTATGGCTCATTCTCTCCATATAAAAATTCCCCAAATTTCCTTTGTACGTCAAATACTTCAAAATGGGTGTCCTAAATCTCCTAACCTCAATAAGGATAGATACCACCATTTAAAGAGGTAATAACTATACATTCGTTCTCCCTGCTTGCCTAAAAAATTCTACCCATGTACGCACAACAAATGATTTTATTATTATTTATCGTTTTATCATCTTGTACACCCAAATGTTAAGGATTATGTTCAATTCTTATAATGAATATGTCAGTGCAAGAAAGAAAACAAATTAGGAGGGCTTGACCATATGGAAAAAGAGTTTCTAACTGTACGCTCATTATCAAAATTACTAGATATGAGTGAGCAGACAACATACAAATTAGCACGAAATGGGGTAATTCCAGGACGTGTAAAGATTGGTGGTAAGTCTGTTCGCTTTAACAAAGTGGTTGTGATGGAGTGGTTGCAAAATGGAGGGGCTATTGATGATAGTGAAAACTAAGGACTTATACAGCTTTTCACAAGCAGCGGAAATATTAGGTGTTACCACTCAAAGGCTTTTTGAATTATCCTCTTCTCCCTATGTTGAGAAAGTGCACCAAGATAACCGTATCTATTTCACGAAAGAAAGTATCAGAAAATTAGTCCTTAGGGAGGGGTGATGTGTAATGATTAGCATTGAAAAGACTAGCAGAATACTAAACCGCTTTAACATAGCATTTACTGAAAATGCGGTGTTAAGATACTTGCAACGTGGACAACTTGACAAAGCCCCTCGTATTGAAAGCGGCTATTATTCTCGCAATACCAAATATGGCTACAGTGTGGACGAGGATAGCCTAGTAACGTTTTTACTTGAACGTGGGGTTATTGAAAAAGAAATTCATTCGGTTTTATCAGCTTAGAAGCATACTCACTTCCTGCTGTTAATATATGACCGCTCTTTAGTTACCTATTAAAGAGCGGTTTTACATAATTAAATTTCATATCAGCTTTACCCGTGGTTATTCTAGGAGAACACGTTAAAAACTAGCCCGTGTAACAGCGGTGAACACCGTTAGAGGGTGAAGAACTCCCCAGATCAATACCCGTCGCAGTAGCCTTACGGCTAGGTGGCATGACAGAGTTATTTAGAATATACGTGGTAAAGCTGTACCTGGGCACGTCGAATGTCATGAAGATACCTCAGGATTAGTCCTAAATATCGCCATCCCCTTTATAGGGGGGTGGTATGTTTCCTCGAATTAGTACCTTAACTGCAATAATAAAACAACAAAATATTTAAACAAATAAATAACAGGGGCAAGCGTAGCGTAGCCCCCGAAGTGAGCGAAGCGAACGGAGAAAACAGACATACGGTAAATTTTATATAAAAAGATTAATTACAATAAAATAAGGAACCCCTAAAATACTATTATGCTTTTTCATGCCATGCTGCTTTAGGTCTTGAACTTGGATAACCGTATCGTTGTCTGTATAATTTCCTTTGACTTGTAAAATCATACCACTGTTTATTACTCTTTGGATGATTTGCATGATGAATAATACAAATTATTTGGTCTTCAACACATGGGTCAGTCCAACAACCCAATTTTAGTTCTAAAGCATTAAAGACCTCTGTCCAATTTTTGTCCTTAATTTGATTTAGACTGTAATAACCAAGAAGATTAACTATTTTGGAAGCCAATTCGTAACCAATAGAAGGAATTTGTTGAAAAGTTGCCAATCCTTTTAAGTTTTTTGCTCTTTCCGACGAAGTACCTAAGCAATGAGTAATGTTATCTACCTCCAATTTATGAAAATCACTTAACTTTATGTTCAATTTCCTAAGTAGCTGTTTTTCCTCTTGGGCTAATGGTAACTTTGGTCGTTTATTATTTTCCAAATTAAATACCCCTCCTAACTAAATTAGTGGTTTTGACATATCAATCATCGTTTTAAATCCAAGATTTTCATAAACCCCTCTTCCGCTGGAACTTGACCAAAGTCTTGCTCGTTCAGCTCCTTTTTCCTTAAGCCAAAAACAAACTTCATTTACCAATTTATGTGCTAACCCATTATTCCTGTGCTGCTCTAAAGTATAGACTGCTATTATCCAACCAAAAAGACTCTCTTTCTCTGCAAGAGGAAAAGAATACTCCATTCTTAAAAGACCACCTGCACAAGCCACTATACTATCATGTTTATCAACAGCAACTCTAAATTTTAGATTACCTGTTTTAGTTTCATGAATAAATAAACTTTTTACTTTTGCAACTCTTTGTAAGTCTGGTTTAGGTATATTGTCTATTTCGCCCATTTCATTAGCCATATTCTCCCAAAACCCTGTAACGATAGCAAGTTCTTTTAGTGTAGCCCATCTTGTTACATACATAAGAACACCCCTTTTTCAATATATCTATATTTTACCAAACAGGCTAATCCACCTCTATAAAGCTAACTCTTAAATTTAAGAAATATATCGCAACTAATCCCCTACATAAAACGATTGCTATGTCGAAAGGAGCGATAGCAATGAATATTCAAAGAGTGTTTAAAGGTACACAAGACTTTAAGTCATTAATTATAAACCTATTGGACAAAGAAATTGAAAAACTAGTGGCTGCCGCTTACAATGATAATCAAGTAGATATAGTCGCTTTCGATAATGGAGGGCGACAATAATGAGAGTAGCAGGATATATAAGAGTATCAACTAACAAAGAGGGTCAAAAAGAGTCACCAGAAAATCAAAAGCAAATGATTTTAGATTTTATTACAGAAAATCACTTTGACCTATTTGACTTCTATACAGATGTTCAAACAGGTACTACAGATAATCGTGAGGGATTAAAAAGGCTCATACAAGACGCTGAAAATAAGGAATTTGATGTAATTATTGCTAAGGAGTTAAGCAGATTAGGTCGTAATGTGGAATTACTTTATCAACTAAGGCGAGTTGCTGACAATAAAGGGGTTCGATTAATTACTTTAGATGGCAAAGTTGATACACAGGACTTTTCAAAACAAGCTATGTTCGGTCTTTATGCTTGGATTTATGAGAGTGAAAGTCAACGTATCAGCGACCGTATTAAGTCTGTATTTCACATGAAGTATAAAAACGGAAAATTCTTGGGTAGTATTCCCCCATACGGGTATGAATTGAAAGACAAAAGACTAGTGATTAGAGATGATTATACCGTTGACATTGTTCGTGACATCTTCAATAAGTATTTAGAAGGTTGGGGACATGACAAAATAGCAAGGTATCTTACTAATAGGGATATTCCAACACCTTCACAAGTTGTTGGGAAATCAAATGCAGGTTTGTATTGGCAAGGTTCTACAGTGAAAAAGATATTAAAAAACCCTCACTATGTAGGCGACCTCGTACAAGGCAGAGAGACCACTATGAACGTGACGAATAAGACACGTAGAGTAAACGACCAAAGTGAATGGATAACCATTTCTGACGCACACAAACCTATCATTTCAAGAGATATGTTTGAACAAGTACAAAGCCTACTAGAACAAAAAGCTAAAAGAGGTCGGGGCGGTACTAGAAAGAGAAAGCACCTTTTTACCAATATTGCTTATTGCTCTGACTGTGGTAAAGCCATGCACTATAGAATAAATCGTAAAGGTTATATTTGTGGTTCTTATGCCAAACATGGTAAGAAAGCCTGTTCTAGTCATGTAATTAAGGAGCAACTGTTAAAAGAAATAATCCTTGACGATTTAAAAAAGATGGCAGATGACTTAGAACATCCTAACTTAGAAAGCAAGATTGAGAAAAGAGTAAGAGCCACAGCAAAACAGAATGAGTCAAGATTACAGTCCATTGAGAAACAAATCCAAAAGCAAATGGAGTTAAAGCACAATGCTTTACAGAAATATATTGCCGATGATATTTCAAAGCAGGATTATGATGACTTTGTAAATACGGTACAGGGAAAGTTACAACAATTTGAAATAGAAAAGGCAGAGATTAAAAGAGCCACTGATGAGAAAAAAGCAGCTATTAAAATCTCTGCTATCTTAGAACAACTAAAAGCGTTTTTGAACTTCAATGCTTTAACCACTGAGATGTTATTACGTTTTGTTGAAAGGATTGAAGTAACTGAAAGTAAAGATGTAAAGATTTATTATAAGTTTGCACAGGTTGAGGGATTATAAATTTCCCTCAATCATTTTTTAAAACTAACTGTGAAATGCACTCAACATGCGCCGTCTGCGGAAACATATCCACAGGCTGAATGCCACTTACATGATATTTAGAACTCAAGACCGAAATATCCTTCGCCAATGTGGATGGATTACACGAAACATAAACTACTTTCTTCGGCTGGACTTTTAAAATTGTCTTTAACAGCTGCTGATCCAGTCCGGTTCTTGGCGGATCGACGATGATGACGTCCGGCTTCCAGCCTTCTTTTGTCCATTTCGGAAGCCATTCTTCTGCCTTGCCGACCACGTATTGGGCATGTTTGATTCCATGGCGCGCCGCATTTTTCTTAGCGTCTTCAATGGATTCTCTAATAATATCCATTCCGCGGATTTCAGCAGCCTGATCGGCAACCCATAGTCCAATTGTTCCGACGCCGCAGTAGGCATCAGCTACTTTTTCCTTGCCCGTTAAACCCACTGCTCTTTTAACTTCATTGTAAAGTTTGACAGTCTGTTCAGGGTTCAGCTGGAAGAATGTCCGTGCAGACAGTTCAAACTGCAGATCTCCCAGTGTCTCCTGAATAAAGTCGCTTCCATCCAGATTCATGGTTTCCTGTCCAAAAATAATGGAGGTTTTTTCTCCGTTCACATTTTGAATGATCGACTTTACTTCAGGCAGCTCACTTTTAATTTTTTCGATAATGATCTCTTTTTTAGGAAGCTCTTTTTGGGCTGTAATCAATACGATCTGCAGCTCGCCTGTCTGGATTCCTACCCTGGCCACTATGGTTCTCACGATGCCTTTGCGGTTTCTCTCATTATAAATAGGGATTCGCAGGTCCTGAAGAATCCGCTTCACCGTTTCTGTCGCCTTGGTTGTCTGCGGATGCTGCACCGCACAGTGCTCAATATTTATCAGGCGGTGCGAATTCATGCCATATAAACCGGCCAGCACCTTCCCATCTTTTTGGCCAACCTGGAACTGGCTTTTATTTCTGTAGCTCCAGGGATCTTCCATCCCAATGGTTTCTTTTATATCGAGCTTTTCAGGATTCAGCTTTGTGTGCCGTTCCAGAGCTTGAATAATGATATCCCGCTTCTCCTTCAGCTGCTGGTCATAACGGAGATGCTGCAGCTGGCAGCCGCCGCACTCATGGTAGACCGGGCATGGCGGCTGGACACGGAACTCCGATTTTTTGCGGATTTTTTTGATTTTAGCCTCGGAAAATTTCGGATTTACCTTTGTAGCTTCTGCTACTATTTCCTCGCCTGGCAGTGCTCCGGGGACAAAGACGACTTGCCTTTTAAAATAACCGACACCTTCACCATTGATGCCAAGTCTTTTGATTGTCAGCGGGAACGTCTGCTTTGGTTTTAATTTAGCTGTTTGTTCTTGTTTCATGATTCTTCATCACTCCAAATTACTCGATGCTTCGCCACAAATAAAGCGAAGCATAGCTCAAATAAGGATTCCAGCTCTTAGAGAATGTCTCCATTTCTTCAAGAGTCGGTTTCGCTTCTAATTTATATAGTTTTTTCAAGGCATTTTGAATGCCGATGTCTGCAGCCGGAAAAAGATTTGGCCGGCCAAGCCCGAACATTAAGAAATTCTGGACAGTCCAGGGACCGACACCGCGCAATTTGATTAGTTTATCATAAATTTCTTCATCTGAAAGGTTTTTAAGCTCATCAAAGTTCAAATTTCCGGCAGCCGTCTCTTTTGCTATGCCAATAACATATTCAGCCTTCCGCCCGCTGAACTGCAGTTCCCTCAGGTCATCCACTGTCAATTCTGCAACTTTTTCAGGCAGCGGATAGAACCACACACCCTCTTTTTCAAAACCGAATGTTTTCACAAACCGTTCTGTTAATGTGTGTGCAAACGCAAGATTCAGCTGCTGGTGAATAATGCACTTCAGGATACAGCCATACGGATCAAAATCGAGCACAATAGGTGTTCCATAATGCTCTTCAAATATCGGCCGCAATTCTGTGTTTTGAAAATGCCTGTGAATGGTCTCAAGCGGCAGATGCCATTGGAATATTTCCGATAGGCGCTTAGCTGCCTTTTCTTTAAGGGGGCCATCCGTTCCGGAAATTAAAAATTCCGGCTGTTCCGTCGTTCCGATTGCCTTTACTTCTGCTACAACCGGCTGATGCTTAAGCATCATGGGCACTTTCACAGACCTTTCCTCTATATTAACCTGATTAAGAGGATCGTTTGAAAGCCTGTCCAGTACAAGATCAAAATTATAAGGTCCTTCTACTTGTATCTTTTCCAAGAAGAATCCGTCCTTTATCATTTTCCCCGATTATAGCATTTTTTGCTGTTATTTTTCTAAAATTGTTCGCTTATATAAAAATAGACCCTGAAGAACGGGTCTATTTCATGCAAATATTGAAATTCAGCTGTTTTACCGGCCGTAATTGGAGTTTTACCGCCATTTTAAGGAAGATACCGGCCAAAGTACATTATTTATCGGCCGAATTAAAGATTTTACCGGCCAAACCAAATCAGTACAGCATCCGCTCCCCAATCGCCTGTTCCCATGTCAAGTCGTCAAGGCTCTTAAACGTGTACCCGCGTTTTTTCAGATCCTGAATTGCTTTTTCAAGAGCATCGGCATTATCCTTTGACACAGTGTGCAGCAGGAGAATGCAGCCCGGATGAATCTGGCGCATAATATTGTCGTAGGAATACTGCCAGCCCTTTTGCCGATCAGTGTTCCAGTCTACAAAAGCCAGTGACCAGAATACGTGCGTGTAGCCTTCCTTTTTCGCAAGAGCCAATGTACGTTCACTGAATATCCCGCGAGGCGGCCGCAAATAAGCCATATGCTTAACACCAGTCAGCTTTTCAGTTTCCGCACGAACCATTTCAAGCTCTTTAATGAATTTTTCATCGCTTACTCTTGTCATATCAGGGTGATGCCAGGAATGGTTGCCAATGATATGCCCTTCAGCTGCCATCCTCTTAACGAGATCCGGTGCGCTTTTTAAATAATGGCCTGTCACGAAAAAGGCAGCAGGGACATTTTCCTTTTTCAGAACGTCCAGCACCTGTCCGGTATAGCCGTTTTCATATCCATTATCAAATGTTAAATAGATCTCCTTCTTGCTTGTATCGCCTTTATAATAAGAGCCATGCCGTTCAATCAGCGAATCAAGCGGCTTTCCTGCTTCGGCGGGCACCTCATTTTTTGCTTTTTTAAATCCCCAATGAACCGGCGAGTTGCCGTAGTTTGCATAAGCTGTTCCGGAAAAAAACAAAATAAATACACTCAGGAAGATACTTAATTTTTTCATCTGAGCTCCTCCAATATTTTTTCTTAGTGTTTGTGAATGGAATAAAAACATTCACAGAGCCGGCTGGCAAAAATGCACAAAAAAAGAGAGACCGCAAGCAGCCTCTCTCGTTCCTATATTAAAATACCCGCTCCTTAAACTGAGCCAATTTCTCAAGTGAAGATTTATCTACATCACGATGAAGGCTGTTGCCGTGGGAATCCATTGTCACCACTGCGGTAAAGCCTTCAACCTTAAGGTGCCACATGGCCTCAGGAATACCGAATTCCATCAGGTCCACACCTTCAACAGATTTGATGCAGTCTGCATAATATTGTGCAGCCCCTCCGATTGCATTTAAGTAAACGCCGCCATGCTCCTGAAGTGCTGCCAATGTTTTCGGCCCCATTCCGCCTTTTCCAATAACAGCACGGATTCCGAACTTTTTCATGATATCGCCCTGATATGGCTCCTCACGGATGCTTGTAGTCGGACCGGCTGCTTTTACATGCCACTTGCCGTCTTCATCCTTCATCATAACCGGACCGCAGTGATAAATAACCTGTCCATTAAGGTCAACTGGAGCATCATGATCTATCAAATGGTGGTGGATGGCGTCGCGTCCCGTGTACATCATGCCGTTGATTTGAACGACATCTCCGACCTTAAGACCGCGAATCTGTTCTTCCGTGATCGGAGCTTGCAGTGTCACGATGTTTGTTTGCTCAGCTGTTTCTGCTGCTGCCGCTGTCTCAAGTTCAGCTTCAGTTGCACCAAAGTCAATGTGCTCGCCTTCCTGGTACATCCATTCATTAATTTCGCCTGTTTCCATGCCGATTGCCACTCCAAGGCGGCGGAACGCCCAGCAATTATAAGCAACAGATACGAAGAAGCTGGCAGGAATACGGTTCATCACACCGACTTTACAGCCCAGGAGCGTTGTTTCCCCGCCAAAGCCCATTGTTCCGATGCCAAGCTCATTGGCATTTTCCATCACATAATCTTCAAGCTTGCGTAGATCTTCAATAGGATTCACATCATCTACAGAACGGAACAGCTGCTCTTTTGCCAGGTCGTAGCCTGAAGAGCGGTCTCCCCCGATTCCCACACCGATGAAACCGGCGCTGCAGCCTTGTCCCTGTGCCTGGTATACAGAGTGCATAATGCACTTGCGGATTCCATCCAAGTCGCGTCCAGCCCGGCCAAGGCCGTCAAGTTCACATGGAAGGCTGTATTGGATATTTTTATTTTCACATCCGCCGCCTTTTAAGATCAGGCGTGCGTCAATATAGTCTTTTTCCCATTGCTCAAATTTAATAACAGGGGTGCCAAAGCCAAGATTGTCACCGCTGTTAGCTCCTGTCAAAGAATCAACAGAGTTCGGGCGAAGCTTTCCGTCCATGGTTGCCTGGGCTATTGCGTTTTTGATCGCTTCTTTCATAACCAGCTGGTTCGCACCGACAGGCGTCTTGATTTTGAATGTCGGCAAGCCGGTATCCTGACAGATTGGCGACACATTATCATCTGCCATTTTAATATTATTTGTAATCGTATCGAGGCTCATCGCCGCTCTTGTGCCGGCATTTTCTCTTTCTTTCGCTGATTTGATCGCACGGCGCACGTCACGCGGAAGATTAGTGGATGTCTCAACAATCAGCTGATACATGCTTTCCTGAAATTTGTCGATATTCATTGCTTTAGTCCCCTTCCCTTTGCTCCCTATATCGCTATATCTTTTATGAAAATTATAATTATTAATCGTCTACCATTATACTCCTATCTGATGTGTATTTAAAGATAAAGGTTGCAATCGTTTACAGGATGAAAAAGGAATTTTCAGCAAAAAAAGAGCCCTCAGGCTCCTATTGTTAATCGCGGTTATTAAATTCACGGCATTTGGATTCGAGGTCATCGATCATTTCAATCAGACGGTCGATGTCTTCGATTTCAGTGTCTTCCGGCTCAATAGCTTCCAGTACGTCCAGGAACATATTTAAGCGCTGTTTTAGAAAAGTAACCTGTGAATTTTTGTCTTGAATCGGACTGCCCAAAACGTTCTCTCCTTTCGTCTCGATTACATCCTACATGAAAAACGGCTATACGGCAAACTCCTCTTTATTTAATATGCCCCTCTATCACCCGCTCAATATATCGGCTTATAGAAATAAAGTGAAACTTCAATCAGTGGGGTTTTCCTTATCCCCACTGATTGTTAGTTGAACCAATCTGGCCTTTACGGGCAGTTTGACCCCCATTTATCTTCCTTTGGATTTCTCTGAGTCTTGAAGTGGGGGTCTTACTGCCCGTTAGACTGCGATAAAGCTGATGCCAAAACGGCATCAGCTCTTTATTTGCTCCTCAGTAATTCCGGCTGCCTTCCCTTCACGGCTGGAGTCAGCCGCTCCATATATACGGCCTTTCTCCCGGTCAATCTGGATGGCCTGTACATTTCCGATCCTGCTTGGCTTATCTCCAAATTCATACCCCATGGACTCCATTTCTCCCTTGGATTCCATGCTGATGCCCGGCTCCCACTCAATAAGCGGGCCTGTTGTGGCAAAGATCCTGGGCTCTTCAATCGCTTCCTTTAAATTCATGTTATGATCAATAACATTCACGATCGTCTGAAAAACCGATCCTATAATGGTCGGTCCGCCTGGAGAACCGAGTGTCAGGACTGGCTGATCATCTTTAAACAGAATCGTCGGGCTTTTACAGCTGACTGGCCTTTTGTCCGGTTTTGGTTCATTGATGCCGCCCGGGTTGGCATCAAAGTCTGTCAGCTCATTATTTAATAAAAATCCGTAACCTTTTACCATAATACCTGACCCAAATGGGTGCTCAACGGTGGATGTACATGCAGCAATATTGCCCCATTGGTCGACAACCGTGAAATGGGTCGTTTCACTTTTCTCTAAATCATCCGGCTGGCGGATAATCTGCTTTGGTTCGCCCTCCTGGTAATTCCATGGGTTCCCAAAATCGATTGCATCATTTCTTCTTTTAAAATTAATGGCTTTGACCCTTTCAGCAATATAATCATCATGCAGCAGCCCTTCAATCGGGAGATCTGAAAATTCCGGGTCACCTGAATAGGCAACCTTGTCAGCAAAAGCCAACCGCATAGCTTCCGTAATCAGATAATACTTCTCCCAGGACTTTGGTTCATATTGTTTTAAGTCAAACTTCTCCAGGATCTTTAATATTTGAATGACGGTTACACCGCCTGCACTCGGAGGAGCGGACGAAGCAATCTTATAGCCTTTATATTCGCCCCAGATCGGTTCGTCAATCGTAAGCCTGTAATTTTTCAGGTCCTCAAGCGTCATAAAGCCGCCTTCTTCTTCAAGACTTTTTACAATTGCTTCGGCAATTTCCCCTTCATAAAAAGAAGAAATCCCCTCTTTTTGCAGGATCCGGAATGTATGGGCTAAATGATCCTTAACTACCCTGTCGCCCTCCTTCAAGGTTTTGCCTTCAGGGAAATAAAAAGCTTTAGCCTCTTCTCCAAGTCTGTAATGAAAGTTCTGAAGAGCTTCCTCCATTACCCAATTCACTTCCACACCGCTCTCAGCAGCTTCGATTGCCGGCTGGATCAGATCGGCTAACAGCTTGGATCCGTGCTCCTCAAGAGCTGTATCAAAAGCCTTTAGAATACCCGGAATGCCCACTGCTGATCCATGGGTAGAGCGTTTGCGGAAATCCATTACTTCACCATTGTCATCAAGGAACATTTCCGGATGCACGCCTTTTGGAGCCCTTGTGTGGCCATCATATATTTTTACATCTTTCTTTTTATTGTCGTAAACCATTAAAAATCCGCTTCCGCCGATGCCTGTCATCATTGGTTCTACAACATTTAGAGCAAATTGGATGGCGGCTGCAGCATCCACTGCATTTCCGCCCTCCCGCAATATTTTTTCGCCTATATCTGTGGCAACTGAATGAGGACTGACGACCATCCCCGCAGTTCCAACAGCTGTTTCTCTTTCATGAGATTGTTTTTCCATATCATTTGATAATGATTTCCCTCGTCTATAACCCATAAATGTAACCTCCAAAAATTGTCCTGTACCTATAATTAAGGGTTACCCCCTCCTTGAAAATATAAAACAACCATCATTAGGAAAAAAAACCAATAAAAAACCTCCACTCATAAGAGCAGAGGATTTTTTAATATCATTTATTAAAGGTTATTGCTGTTTTTTTGAGTCTCAGGGCTGTAGGTAACTGCACTTTCACCGCGCTCTGCCGGGAAAGCAGTATTAGTGCTGCTCACTGAGCCTGTACCTTGATAGTTTGAGCCTGAGGAAGTTCCACTGTTTTCAACAGGGCTTTCCATTAATTCCGAGCCAGCCTCTTTCACTTTTGAACCAATATCAGCCAGCTCGCTTTTCGCATCCTTCGCTGTTGACATGGCGTCGGTTGACACTTCCTTCACCACATCCATATTGCCGAAAACATCTTCATTGACGCGCTGATATAAACTCTGGGCGTCTTTAATGGCATCTTTAAGGGTATTGGAAGCACTCTTAAATTGGTTAATCATGTTTTCCTTAACATCACCGGGATTTTCCCTTACTTCTGAAATGAGATTTGCTGAAGAATCCTTAAGGTCCATTGCTTTCGTTTTCACTTTCGTTCTTGTTGAGGTATCAAGCATAGCTAAGGCTCCGCCAATAATACCGCCAATCATAATCCCTTTCATCAGCTTGCTGTTTTGTCCATTGTCATAATTCATGTCCATATTCTGACCGTAATCAGACCTCAAAGCAGTTGTTGTGTTTGTCGTATTATAAGTGTTATTCTGTTCCATGTTCATATCCTCCTCTTTATTTTAAAAGTGTTTCTCGTTTGATATTGAGTTAATTCCCGCAGGAGGAGAAATTAAACGTTATTACGTCATTTTTAGTCCAAACTATCGATTGACAATAGATCCCAAAGATTAAATAATGACAAAGGACTTATATTTTTAAGGAGCTACATATGAAAACAAAACTTTCACCTATCACACCGGAATATGACCCATGGGAAGCTTATTCCGAAATCGATCAGCACGGAAAAATGGTGCTTTCAAATATTGAATTTACCACAACAGTATTATGCAATATGCGCTGCGAACACTGCGCTGTCGGCTATACCCTTCAGCCGAAAGATCCTGACGCACTGCCAATCGATTTGCTTCTGAAAAGGCTGGATGAAATTCCCCTTTTAAGATCACTGAGCATAACAGGCGGAGAGCCGATGCTTTCAAAAAAATCGGTTGAAAATTATGTTGCGCCGCTGCTGCGCTATGCACACGACAGAGGAGTCAGAACGCAGATTAATTCAAATCTGACGCTTGAGTTAGCACGTTATGAAAAAATTATTCCTTATTTGGATGTCCTTCACATATCTCATAACTGGGGAACGGAGGAGGACTTTATTGAAGGCGGCTTTGCGATGATGGAACGAAAGCCGACAATAGAGCAGCGCCAGCGCCTTTTTTACAGGATGATTGAAAACAGCAGGGAGCTCGTAAAAGCGGGGGTAATGGTTTCCGCTGAAACAATGCTCAATAAACGAACATTGCCTTATCTAGAGAAAATCCATAAACAGATTACAGAAGAAATGAACTGTCAGCGCCATGAGGTGCATCCTATGTACCCCTCAGACTTCGCCTCCTCATTAGAAACGTTAACTCTTGAAGAAATGAGATCAGCCATCCACCACCTTCTGGATGTCCGGAATGAAGATACATGGATGCTGTTCGGCACCCTGCCCTTTTATGCCTGCAGCAGCAATAAAGAAGACCTGGAGCTTCTAAGAAGACTGCACTCATCCAAAAATGTGACGGTCCGAAATGATCCAGACGGAAGATCACGTCTTAATGTTAATATTTTCACGGGTGATGTCATTGTTACTGACTTTGGTGATACACCGCCGCTTGGGAATATCCAGACCGATCAGCTTGAGGATATTTATCAGAAATGGAGCAGAACGGAACTCGCCGATTCCCTGAACTGTCATTGTGCCGGTGTAAAATGCCTTGGCCCTAACGTTCTTGTGAAGAACAGCTACTATAAAGAAACAATTTTTAAGACCAGACGCTCGAATATCTAAAAAAATCAGCCAGCCCGAATGTTGGGCTGGCTGATTTTATTACCTTGGCCTTTCTGAAACAACAAACCCAAATGTCACATGATCCTGAATCGGAATCCAGGCACCTATTCCCTGTGAAGTGACATTTTTAATGACAATCATTTTTTTGCTGCCTTTCAGCATCAAATACACTTCTCCATACGTGACTTTCCCCTTTTCGTTGATGGCAGGAGCATAGCCGTATAGATAGCCTAATCTTTTAGGCGGAATATTATAGATATGATCCTTTTTGGTGCCTGCGCCTATAATCGTTTCAAAAGCAAGAGGAAGACCTGATTTCTCCATGGCCTTGAGGAGCATCATCTCTTTAACATCCTCGGCATTGGGAACCTTGGCAGTCAGACCCCCGCGGACAACTTTTTGGGCTTCCTGCACATAATGAATCTGGTATGGCGCCTTGCCGCCACGGTTATCGAAATAATTCGTGTTTATCCGCTGATATTCCCAATTTGGGGAGGTTTCGGCAGACTCATAATTTAACGGCCACTGACCGAGATAGACGATCGCTCTATAGCCAAGAGCGAACGGAGTGCTGCTGACAGAGGTTTCATTCAGCATCCGGATGAGATCCGGATTTTCGATCGTGACCTTCGATGAATCAATGAGCTGCTGGGTTAATTCGCTCGGCTGCAGCGTCGGCATATCCTGCGCAGGATTCGGATACGTATTTTCCTTCGTTACATTCAGCACCGAATTAGGGATAGTGATTGCTTTCGCTGGCTGTTTTGCCGGCTTGTCAGTCCCTTTCTGCGCTTCTGCGGCCGGGTGGAATGACAGCAATAGTATAAGACCTAAAAAAAGAATGCTTACGTATTTTTTCATGATGTCTTTCTCCTTTCAAGTCACAATCTTTTTAGGTTGATATTAGTTTTTTCGGAGAAGGGGGATATTATCCCTCCCATGCAAAATAAGCTTTGTTTCGATTGTTTTGTAACAAAATTGTAAAAATCAGAATATTTACAAATATCAAATAAAGGGTTATAATGAGATTACTAAATTAAAGGAGGGCAGTGGAAATCAACCCCACTACTATGTAAAAGGAGGAGAATCGTTTTTTTGTTAAGTCATCTGCAAGTCAGGTTAATGATCAAAAATCAGCATGAAGGTTGGTGATCAATGACAGAAAGCGAACAGAACCATTCTCTGAAAAAACATAATCCTTTAAGAAAAGTACTTAAATACCCTTATAAATAACCGGCCCTGAGATTTTTCAGAGCCGGTTTTCTGTTTGCTATAAAAGATAAAATCCGATCCCCATGATTACGTAAGCTGCCAGGAGAGTGGCTCCTTCAAACCAGTTGGTTTCCCCGTCATTGCCAATGACAATCATCAGCAGGACGGCCGTCACCATGGCAATCAGCTCAGGTAATGTAAAAACAAGCGGCATGGCTGTCGGGAACAGCAGCGAAAGCAGTACAAGGACAGGAGCTACGAACATAGCCACCTGAAGTGTGGAACCAACGGCAATTTCAACAGCAATATCCATTTTATTTTTATAAGCCATAATGATGGCAGAAGCATGCTCTGCCGCATTTCCGACGATGGCTACAATGACTACCCCAATAAACAGCTCTGTCCAGCCAAACGCTTCTCCGACTGTTTCGAAGGTATGCACCAGATTCTCTGATACATAGGCAACGGCAATGGTCGAAACGGCTAGCACCGCAATGGCCTTCCCTTTGCTCCATTCGGGGGTTTCCTCCTCATGAGAGCTTTTGCTCTCCTCTTTTGATTGATAGACGCCCCGGTGGGTGACCAATTTGAAGAACAAAGCCGCTAAATACAGAGCGATTAAAATGACAGAAATGCCGATGCTGAACGTAATCGTTTCAGCTTCATCCATGGTCATGGAAAAAACCTCCGGGATTACAAAAGCCACAATGACCGCAAACATCAGAAGTCCTGAATTGTGGCGTGCATCAAAGACATTAAAGGACTGGGTCTTGTATTTTACTCCTCCAACGAAAAATGACAGTCCTGCCACTAAAAGCAGATTCCCCAATACGGATCCTGTCAGTGATGCAAGTACGACACTGATCAGGCCAGCCTTTAAAGCGAAAATCGAAATGATAAGTTCAACCGCATTTCCAAAGGTGGCATTCAGTAATCCGCCAATTCGGGGACCCGCTACTACGGCAAGGCTTTCTGTCGCCCTTCCCATATAGCTGGCCAATGCGATAATTGTGATGCAGTATATCACAAACAGCAATATATTGGACCAGTGCATCAATGTTCCGATGACAGACAGCGGAACACCCGCAAACGCCAATACCATAAACACTTTATTTGTCATATCTTTAACTCCTTACGTTTTATAATATTTTTTAGTATTGCCTGCACATTCCTGCCTATGTGATTATATGCAGAGAGTTTATGTAAAACGTACTTTCTCTTTAGCCGATTCCGAAAAAATTCAAACTTGAACCGTTGGAAATATAAAAAGCTGCCGTCTAAAACAGCAGCTTTCTTCGTTACTTTATCGCATTTTTTGCTAATGCCTGAATTGTCATATCATCCATTGGCGGGTTATGCAGCCCAGCACGCACATCCCTGTAATAGCGCTGCAGGGGATTTTTCACCGATAAACTGCGGGCACCTGCCACCCGCATGGCCAAATCGACCACTGTAATGGCCGCGTTCGTTACAGCCAGCTTGACTGCTCCCAATTCAGGCTGCATCCTGCTTCTCGTTTCATCGTTTGCTTCATCCCATTTATTTGCAACTGAATAAAGGAAATGGCGTGCTCTCATAAGTTCAAATTCCATCTCGCCAATTTTTTGCTGAACATTGGGCAAATCAATGATGGCACCGCTTATGCTGTTCGGGGAGTAATCTTTCGCAAAGGTAATAGCATAATCCTGTGCAGCTTGTGCAATGCCCAAATAACAGGCCGGAATGTGGAGAAGCCAGCCGGCAGCGCCTTTTTGGCCGGGCTGAAAAAGCTCAACAAGGGCCTCCTCCTTCACCCTTACATCTTTTATAAGAAGATCATGGCTTCCTGTTCCTCTCATAGCAATGCTGTCCCATGTTTCCTCAATCTCCAGGCCTGCAGAATTTCCCGGAATTAAAAAGTTCCCAATCTCTCCACTCTCTTCAATCGTGGCGCTCACATTGAAGTAATCCAGCACGTGAGCCATGGTTGTGAAGCTTTTTCTGCCATTAATGATCCAGGAATTCCCCTCTTTTCGTGCAGAGGTAACGGGCTTGCCTCCCCTTGTCGGGCTGCCCGTCTGCGGTTCTGTTGCACAGTTATTCATTAGGGCACCCTTTTTGACGTCTTCACACAGCTTTTTAAATACTGCTTCTTCCCAGTTATTTTTCTCGCCAAGGCTTTTGATGGTCCCCATATGCCAGCCAATGGACAGAGCGGTGGAGCCATCTCCTTCCGCTATCTTTTCCTGGAGCTGCAGAAATTCAGAAAGGGAGACTTCTTTTCCCCCGTATCGTTTAGGGACGGTCAAGGAAGTATAGCCGGATTCTTTTAGTTCTTTCATATTCTCAAACGGAAATAGGCCTTCTTCATCGTTTTTGGCTGCTCTTGATAAAAATTTTTTTGAGAGCTCTTCCATAAGCCGAATTCTTTCTTCGGCGGTCTTTAAGTCTTGGAATTTCAATGAGGGCACCTCGTTTCACTTAAATTCTTATTATTTGTATAGGAATTATTATACTATTATTCTCCCGCCTTTCACAAAAGTAGGCCTGTATTAAAAAACAGGAAAAAGGCATCCCCTTCCCTGTCTGCGTGTTAAATAAGTTCAAATGTCTCTTCTATTTCAATGCTTTCTTCCACCGAGCGCACCATTGAACAATTCTTTCTGGTCAATTCCAATGCCTTGTGGAGCTTCGCCTCATTCAAATCCGTTCCTTTAATAATGAAGTGGATTTGTACCTTTTCCACACGGTCAGCCTTTTCAGGATTTCGTTCTACACTTGTTTTTATTTGGATATCCTCGAATTCCATGCGCATTTTTTTCATGATTTTCCTCAGAACACCGCCGCTGCAAACAGCCAGAGAAGCGACAAGCAGCTGGTACGGCCTGAAGCCATACTCTTCATCCCCGGCCACCTCCAGACGTCCGAATGGCAAATCGGCATAAAAGCCTGCTTCTTCCTTCATTTTAAATTCCATGGTATTCGCCCCTTTTTTTCTTATTATTAGTAGAGATTACACTAATTTGCTTTCAAACAAAACTATTATGACCATAAACTTACTCTTGCCAAGAGAACTTATTCCCGATACCATCATTTAGGAGACATTTATATTTCACGTCAGAAAAAGAGGTTTTTTTATGAATAAAGAAACAATGCGTTTTTGGATTCTCATCAGCATTGTGGCCATTTCAGGCTTCAGCCAGGGAATGCTGCTGCCGTTAATTGCCATTATTTTTGAAAATGACGGCATCTCCTCCAGCTTGAATGGTTTAAATGCAACAGGATTATATATTGGAATCCTTCTCATTTCACCTTTTATGGAATATCCATTGCGAAAATACGGCTACAAGCCGGTCATTATCCTTGGAGGATTATTAGTAGTCGTATCTCTCATGCTTTTTCCGCTGTGGAAATCGTTTTGGTTCTGGTTCATCCTGCGGCTTCTTATCGGCATCGGCGACCATGCCCTGCATTTCGGAACGCAAACATGGATCACATCCTTTTCCCCGGAAAACAGACGCGGAAGGAATATCTCCCTGTACGGACTTTTCTTCGGAGTGGGATTTGCAGTAGGTCCATTAATGGCACCGCTTGTCAAAATCAATGAAACCATGCCGTTTATCATTTCTTCTATTCTATGTCTGATTGCCTGGCTGTTTTTATTCTCTTTAAAAAATGACTTCCCTGAACAATCCATAGAAATTAACTCATTCAGAGAAACAATGAAGCGTTTTTCAAAAGCCACAAAATATGGCTGGGTTGCCTTCCTGCCGGCAATGGGCTATGGATTTCTAGAAGCTTCATTGAACGGCAGCTTTCCCATCTATGGCCTGCGCATTGGGCTCGAAGTTTCAAGTGTATCCCTGCTGCTGACTTCATTTGCGATCGGGGGCATCCTATTCCAGCTTCCTTTAGGGATCATGAGTGATAAATTCGGAAGGCGCAATGTATTAATGAGTGTTCTTTTAATCGGATTTATCAGCTTTGTCGCAGCTAGCCTGCTCGAGGAAATCGTGCTTGCGCTGACCATTTGCCTATTCATTGCAGGCATGGCCGTCGGATCAACCTTTTCACTTGGGATCACCTATATGGCAGACTTAATGCCAAAGAACCTGCTTCCAACAGGCAACCTGCTTTGCGGCGTAGCCTTCAGCATCGGAAGCTTGATTGGCCCCTACTTCGGCGGCCTTTTCATAGAATTATTCAAGACGATCAGCTTTTTCAATATTATCAGTGTGATGCTGCTGATTATTTTTGGTGCTGTCACCTTTTTTGGGAACAAAGGGCAGGTATTGGAGAAAAGCCAGTCATTTTAATTCACGTAACTGTTTAGCTTTTCTTTTCATAGGTTATATAGTAATATAAGTGTAATAGATTACCATAATTGCATAGTGCAAGCTGCATTACTGATTTTAACGCTGTCACCTATCTGGTGGCAGCTTTCGTCGTTTTTTAGGGGTATTGAATGTGATTATTCTTCTCAATAAGACAATTGAAAAAACATTAAAACCATTTTAGGAGGACAAACGATGAGTATGGAGGCAAAGGCTCTGCTTAAAAGCAGCAATCGATCTGAAGAAAATCTTTTAGAAAAAATTAAACCCCATGCTGAATTAATTGCCGCACTTCTGAGCGGTGTATTGATTCTGACAGGCTGGCTGTTAGACCGAAGCGGAATGGAAACCCCATCAATTGCCGCTTACCTGCTGGCTTTCATAATCGGCGGTTTTGCGAAAGCGAAAGAAGGCATCGAAGAAACCATTGAGAATAAAGAATTGAATGTTGAAATGCTGATGATTTTCGCTGCAATCGGCTCAGCGATTATCGGCTATTGGACAGAAGGCGCAATCCTGATATTTATTTTCGCAGTCAGCGGTGCTTTGGAAACCTACACCATGAACAAAAGCCATAAGGAAATCTCTTCTCTTATGGAGCTGCAGCCTGAAGAAGCCCTGAGGATCACAGACGGTTCAGAGGAGCGTGTCCATGTTTCCGAGCTGGAAATTGGGGATTTTATCCTAGTGAAGCCAGGTGAGCGGGTTCCCTCTGATGGAACCATCGTAAAAGGCCATTCATCCCTGGACGAAGCCGCTATTACGGGTGAGTCCCTGCCTGTTTCAAAAGGGGCGGATGACCAGGTATTTGCCGGTACTGTGAATTTGAACGGATCGATTACGGTTGAAATCACAAAACCGAATAACGAAACCCTTTTTCAAAAAATTATTGAGCTAGTGCAATCAGCTCAAAGCGAGAAATCCCCTTCACAGCTTTTCATTGAAAAGTTTGAAGGCACCTATGTCAAAATTGTTTTGGCTGTTGTTGTTCTGATGATGTTTGCTCCACACTTTCTTTTAGGATGGAGCTGGACAGAAACCTTTTACCGGGCCATGATCCTTCTTGTTGTTGCATCACCTTGTGCCCTGGTAGCATCCATCATGCCTGCGACTTTGTCAGCCATTTCGAATGGAGCGAGACATGGCATCCTTTTTAAAGGCGGTGTGCACCTCGAAAACTTAAGCCATCTTAAGGCGATTGCCTTTGACAAAACCGGCACGCTGACAAAAGGAAAACCGGAAGTAACCGATGTAGTAGCCGGAGATAATATTTCCAGGGAAGAACTGCTTCTAAAGGTGGCGTCTATCGAGAGTCACTCGAACCACCCGCTGGCCAATGCCATTGTCAAATATGCCAAGAGCACACTTTCAGATGCCCTAATCCACCCGGAAAGCATTGAAGATGTGACCGGATTTGGGGTCAAAGCCAAGGTTGGTCATGATGAATGGAAAATCGGCAAAGCTTCTTTTGTCGGTAAAACAGAGGCCATGGCATTTGCAGACGGAGCTGCCGACCGTATGGCAAGCGAAGGAAAGACGGTTGTATTTGTCCAGAAAAACGATGAAATCATCGGCCTAATTTCCCTGAAGGATGTTGTACGCGAAGAAACCAAACAGGCCATTGACCTTTTAAAGAAACAGGGAATCTATACGATCATGCTGACGGGAGACAGCCGGACAACCGCAGCAGCAATTGCGGGCGAAAGCCATGTCAATGAGCATATTGCCGAATGCCTGCCTGAAAACAAAGTGGAGCATTTGAAAAAGCTGAAGGAAACATACAGCAATGTCGCCATGGTCGGTGACGGAATTAATGATGCCCCTGCCCTGGCCACTGCCAATGTCGGAATCGCCATGGGTGGTGGAACGGATGTAGCGCTTGAAACAGCTGATGTGGTTTTAATGAAAAATGACTTGCCGAAAATCGCTGAAGCCATTGAACTGTCAAGGCGCATGAATACCATCATCAAACAAAATGTCATCTTCTCAATCACAGTGATTATGTTTTTGATTGCATCCAACTTCCTGCAGCTGCTTGACCTTCCTTATGGAGTAATCGGCCATGAAGGATCAACCATTTTGGTTATTTTAAACAGCCTGAGGCTGTTAAGATCATAAGGAAAGCCTGGGAATTCAGATTCCCAGGCTTTTTTATGTCTGGCGCAAGCAGCCTACCCCCTCGAGGTGTCGGGGGTGAGCACCAAGGGAAAGCTTCCTTGGATGTTCTTCGCAGGAACAAGCGTTTTTGGCTTGTTCCGAAGGCGCTTCCGCTTTTCTTTTTAATGATAGCCGTTCTGCCCGTTAGCAGAACCGGATGTTTTTTGTTTTGGTTTGTTTTTGCCTTTTTGCTTAGTGCCGCCGTCTTTTTTCGTGTGTTTTGTCATATCGGTTCCCTCCAATGAATTCATTTTCCCCCATTACTATTGTGTAACGGAGAGGGTCTTTTTAAGAAGGAAACTTTTATCAGCAATCCTCTTTATTGATCTTCGAATTGATGGCATTGATTTCCCCGCCCAGAATGATGATAATACCGGATATGTAAAACCAGATCATAAGGACGATAATAGCTCCAATGCTTCCATATGTCGCGGAGAAATTGCCGAAGCTGCTGACATAGTATGAAAAGGCAAGGGAGGACAGCACCCAGCCAACAGTTGCGAAAATGGCACCAGGTACAACACTAATACACTTTAATTTTTTATTGGGGGCAATCCAGTACAACCCTGTAAACACCACAAAAAGGATGAAAGGACTCACTAACCAGCGGATCATATTCCATATCGCCAGAAATTGGCCAGACAAACCAAATTCCGAAGAAATAAAAAAGCCGATCTGTCTTCCGAAAACAGGAAGAAGCAGAGCCAGTACAAACACAAAAATCATCGCAAACGTCAGTAATATCGCCATCCCGCGTGCAATAATAAAATGACGGGTTTCCTTTACGTCATACGCCTTATTAAAAGCCTTCACCACGGCATTGATTCCATTTGAAGCGGACCAGAGCGTCGCGATGATCCCGAAGGAAAGCAGCTTTCCATTTCGCTGCGTAATTTCATAGATATTGGTTTCAATAAGCTTCATGGTCTCTCCCGGTGCAAAATCACGGACAACATTTAAGATATCCTGCTGCGTGATCGGCAAATAAGGAACGAGCGTGACCAGGAAAATCAGCAGCGGAAAAAGAGAGAGAAGAAAGAAATACGCCAATTGGGCAGCAAGTCCAAAAACATCATCTTCTTCTACTCTTCTCCATAAGTTTGGAATCAGAGCCGAAAAAGTTCGTCCCATTCCAACACCTCACTTGTTATTAATGCGGAATCTGAACCGAATCGTCAGCGGGTTTTTCCGGCAGTTCGCCTGATCCCTTCAGCTTAATATCTGAAAAGGCCTGCTTTGTATTCTGAACAATCTGTGTTACTTCAGGTGCCATTTCTCTTATTTCTTCCACAGTGCCGGTAATAAAGGCAACGTCTTCACTAACCTGGTCAATGGCGGTTTTGACCTTATTGGAAACATCCTTCACCTGATTCACGGCTTCACTTGGGTGTTTTAAGTAATAGCCGACATTGCTGGACGTTTTCCGGCAATTGTCAAAAACAGTTTCCCTTGTGGATTTATCAAGAAGACTTAGCGCACCGCCTGCCAGCGCTCCATAAATGACACCTTTCCAAAACAATGATTTCCCCATATTTTATTCTCCTTTAGCAAAATTATTATATGAAAATTTGATTCAATTTTTCCCTTTTTTCCCTTTAACGAAACCTGACTCATCCTTTTCCTGTATTATCATGTGTAATTTGTACAAATCTCTCCTTTATTTTCTACTAATTTCCATGGTACATGCAAGCCTAATTTAAGTTGACAATTTGCTGATATCGTGGAAAGATGAAAAGAAAAGTATGTGCGTCCAACTACATAGCAATGAGAGGGTGTCTTAAATGAATAATTTATCGGAGAAATCGGTTGAGAATGTGGAGTTTATGATTGAGGCTATTAAGGAGAAGCTGAAAGTTTTGAACTTAGGTGCTATTAAGCCTTCACATTTTGATGAGGAAATGTATGAGGAATTAAAGGATATTTATGACCTTGTCATGAAAAAGGATTCGTTTAGCCCGAATGAAATGCAGGCTTTGGTGGAAGAGCTTGGGAATTTGAGGAAAAATAAATAATTTGGGAGCAGCCTTTTTAGGGCTGCTTTTTGTTATGCATATGACTGAATTTGCAGCTGTTGAGTTAGAGTGCTGATTTCCGCTGCGGGGCCTCGCTTTCCACGGGGCTACCGGGAGCCTCCTCGACGCTTTGCGTCTGTGGGTCTCCCCTGGCTCGCTACTCTCGTAGGAGTCGAGACCCCTCCGCTCCAATCAGCACGGTATTAATAAGGAATTAAACAATATCAAAGCCCGGATGGATAATCCCTGAACTAATACATTAATCAAACATTAAAAACCCTCTGCCAAATCAGGCAGAGGGCTGTCCATTTCATTATCCTAACAATTTAAGCGATTCACGTGTGAATGCCGGGATGTCTTCCGGCTGGCGGCTTGTGACGAGCTGGTTTTGGCAGACGACGACTTCTGAGTCCTGGAATTTGGCTCCTGCGTATTCCATGTCAACCTGGATGGATTTGTAGCCGGTTGCGTCGCGGCCTTCTAGAGTCTTGGCTGTCAGCAGCAGCTGCGGTCCGTGGCAGATCGCAAAGACTGGTTTCTTTTCATCCATAAAGGATTTTGTAAATTGAACAAATCGATCATCGGCACGAAGCTGATCCGGTGAGAAACCGCCTGGCAGGAATAGGGCATCAAAGTCCTGCGGATTTACGTTATCAATGCTCTGATCTATTTGAACAGTGGCTTCACCCTGTTTGCCCTTAACGGATTTGCCTTGTTCCTTTTCAATTGTAACCACTTCATGTCCTGCTTCTTTGAATGCTTTAGCTGGTTCCGTGTATTCACTATCCTCGAACATCTCGGTAATTAAGCATGCGATTTTTTTACTCATCTATACCATCTCCTTTTAAAAATCTTCACATAAGAAGATTTCCCTGAATGGCCAATATTAAACGCAAAAAAGCATGTTTACCTTTTAAAACACCCCGCTGTCCATTCTTCTCGCAAAATCAACAAACCTGAACTTGTCCGGCCTGTGCCTGGATTCTGTGTACTGAAAAAGAGTGGCATCGTCAAAATAAATATAATTTTTCACCACGACAATGGCATGGAATCCTTCCATATCAAGAAGCCTGCGGTCTTCATTGGTTGGTTCTTCCACTGTAAATTCCTTTTTGGCAAAGCTTATTTTTTTTCCGAGTTCACCCTCAATGTAGGCAAAAATAGAGCTCTGGCATATTTCTCTGGTTAAGCCCGGTACATATTTCTCAACTAAAAAATCCTTGTCCAAAATGATCCGCTCATCTTCAATTTTCCGGACACGATAGACTTTCCATATCTTTTCATCTTTATCAATATGGAGATGCTTCATCTTTTCTGCGTCAGGCTGAATAAGCGAAAATTCGTCCACAATCGTTTCAGCACGCTGCCCCATCTTCCCGGCCAGCTCTTTAAAGCTGACCAGACCCGATATGGGAAACTGCAGCTTTTTCAAATCAAGCACTATCGAGCCTTTTCCGCGGATTTTCTGAATAAAACCGTTTTGTGCAAGCAAATTCAAGGCTTTGCGGATGGTTTCCCTTGAAGTGGAATACATCTCCGTCAATTCATGTTCAGATGGCAGAATGGATCTGGCGGGATACTTGCCTTCCTGGATTTGCTGGGAAAGCTCCTCATAAATCACTAAATATTTATTATTTCTCATTTCAATCACCATTTCAGTCAATTTAACACCATTCTACCATTAAACGGGCTTGCTTTGAATTATCGGTTGGACAGCTGGATAAAATACCAGCCGCCTTCCGTGACAACAGGCTTGAAGGTTTTCACTTTCAAACGGTGACATCAATATTGGCTTGAGCCAGCTTCAGTCCGAGCGTTAAACCACCAATCCCTCCGCCTATAATGGCAACCTCTGTATTCAAGGACATGTTTCAACCACCTTTGCCTTTTATTTAACCTCCTTTTTAAAAAGCAAAACCAATGGATATGCTGATATTACAATGTCTGGAAAAAATTATAAGAACAAACTTTTGAAAATAGGAATATGATTGTGATAGACACCTATCATTTCAAAATCTTGTATAATAGAGAGAGTAAAATCAATTAACGTTCCTTTTCGGGCGATATATAGCATTTTCGCAGTCTAACGGGCAGTAAGATCCCCACTAGAAACTGCAGTAAAATTCAAAGGTGAATTAACGGGGTCCAAACTGCCCGTAAGGCCCGATTAGTTCAACTAACCAACCAGCGGGAACCCCCCCACTGATTGGAGTTTCACTTTAATTTTGGAGGCAATAAAATGAGAGAAATAGCAGTCGAACAATATATCCAAATGAACAACGCAGTTCCGGTCGATGTCAGGTCTCCAATCGAATTTGAGGAGTGCAGCATTCCCGGTGCTGTCAATGTACCGCTTTTCACCAATGAAGAACGTGTGGAAATCGGAACACTATATAAAAAAGAAGGCTCTGATGCCGCTAAGTGGAGAGCGATGGAAATCGTTTCACCTAAAATTCCGTCCATGATGCAGAAAATCAAAGACCTTAAAGATGATGGCTTACAGCCTGTCATTTACTGCTGGCGCGGCGGCATGCGCAGCAAAGCGGTTACTACATTTATCACATATGCCGGTGTTTCGATCCCTCGTTTAATTGGAGGATACAGAGCTTACCGTCAATATATTCTGGAAAACACAGCAGATTTGATTCCTGAAAAAGCAGTTGTTCTGCACGGAATGACCGGCGTCGGGAAAACAGATGTGCTGAAGGTATTAAGTCAAAAAGGATATCCTGTTCTTGATCTGGAAGAAATGGCAGGCCATCGCGGTTCGATCTTCGGTTCCTTTGGCATGGGGGACGGCAGCACTCAAAAAACATTTGATGCACTTTTGTATAAATCCCTTTCAGAGGTTAAAGGGTCCCCTTATATCATCATGGAAGCTGAAAGTAAGCGGATTGGCAAGGTTGTTCAGCCGGACGAGCTGCTGGATACTAAAAAAACCGCAATCCACATTGATATGTTTGCAAGCATCGAATCACGTGTCCAGCGCATCCTCCGTGACTATGTTGCACCTTTTCAAAAAGAAGAATGGTTCAAGCCGAAAGTGGATGAAAGCCTAGTGTTTATTAAAAAACGGCTGAAGGATACTGAAATCCGCGAGCAGCTGGATGAATCAGTTGAAACGGAGAACTACGAACTATTTATCAAGCTTTTATTAGAACACTATTACGATCCGCGCTATGCTTTTAAACAGCAGGACTATGAGGGCGAATTCCACCATGTAAATGCAGATGATGTGGAAGCAGCTGCACATCAGGTTATTCAAATAATTGAAAAGCAAAATGCTCCCGTCTTATGACGCGGAGCATTACTTTTTGAGAGCGACAAAAGTAATATTTTTATC
>NZ_BCUY01000028.1 GCF_001591465.1 Cytobacillus firmus NBRC 15306 | reverse complement strand
AGAATAAGTAATTATTAAAAAAATTTTTTAATAGTTTTCCACTATATTCATGTTTTTATCTTTGTACAACTAGATTTTACGTGTTAGAATAGCTGTGGAAACGTTTTATCCTCTGAAAAATATTATTATTCGTAAAAATGATTTGTTAATCCCTTCTTATGATGGGTATTGTACTTTTAGAGAGAAAAAACGTATTGAATTATTCACTTATAAAACAGTTATGGAGGTAATTTTCCATGAAAAAGCCATCGAATGGTGAGGGACCTTTTGAACAGGGATTTCATGGCCCTAACCTTGGCTACGTTATTGAACTTTATGAAAGATATTTAGAGGATCCATCCTCGATTGATCCTGAAATGAAAGAGTACTTTGAGAAGAATGGTTCCCCACTTACGAGTGAAGGAACGGCGCAAATGGGTTCATCAGCAAATCAGCCAATGAATGCCGGACAGCTTGAGAAAACACTTGCTGCTATTCGCCTGGCTGATAATATCCGCACATATGGCCACTTGGCTGCCGATATTTATCCGCTGGGTAACAATAAATCGGAAACTGCTTTATTTGAACTGAGCAAATATGGCTTAACTGAAAATGACTTAAAAGAGATCCCTGCCGGTGTCATTACCAAAGATGCCACATATCCTTTACGCAACGGACTTGAAGCAATTGAATTCCTGAAGAGCGCTTATATGGGACCCATTGCTTTTGAATTCCAGCATATATTTGATGAAAATGAAAAAGACTGGCTTCGCCGCAAAATAGGGGCCAACAGCCACAAGCTGTCGATGCAAAAGGCGGAAAAACTGAAAGTTTTAAGAAGACTGACTGAAGTTGAGGAATTTGAAAAGTTCCTTCATAAAACCTTCGTCGGACAGAAAAGATTCTCCATTGAGGGTCTTGATACAATGGTTCCTTTACTGGATGAAATTGTTTCTGAATCCGTTTCTGATGGAGCGAAAACGATTAACATCGGCATGGCCCACCGTGGAAGGTTAAATGTGCTTGCCCATGTGCTTGGAAAACCATATGAAATGATCTTCGCGGAATTCCAGCATGCGCCGAATAAAGAACTTGTTCCATCCGAAGGATCGATTGGAATCAATTACGGCTGGACAGGCGACGTTAAATATCATCTCGGTCTTGATAAACAGATCAAAGATGAGAATACGACCATAGCCAGACTGACATTAGCTAATAATCCGAGCCACCTTGAATTTGTAGGTTCTCTTGTTGAGGGCTACACGAGAGCTTCACAGGATAATAGAACAAAGGCCGGTTATCCAGAGGTAGATCCAAAAGCTGCTTTAGCCATTATCATTCATGGAGACGCAGCATTCCCTGGACAGGGTATTGTAGCAGAAACACTTAACCTCGGACAGCTGACTGGCTATAACACAGGCGGTTCGATCCATATCATTGCCAATAATACAATTGGGTTCACAACAGAATCACATGATTCACGCTCTACCAGATATGCAAGTGATCTGGCCAAAGGGTATGAAATGCCAATTATGCATGTTAATGCAGACGAACCTGAGGCGGTAGTTGCAGCGGCAAGAATTGCCTGCGAATATCGTGCTAAGTTCCAGAAGGATATTCTGATTGATTTAATCGGATACCGCCGTTTTGGGCATAACGAGATGGACGAGCCTATGACGACGAATCCTCTAATGTATAATATTGTACGCAAGCGGCCAACCGTGAAAGCGCTGTATGCCGATAAGCTTTTAAATGAAAAGATCATTAGCAAAGAGGAAGCTGAAAGCGTCCATAATGAGGTTCTGGAAAAACTGAAGGCAGCCTATGAAAAAGTGCCAAAAGAAAAGAAGGAAGCTGAGTTAACCGATCCTCCTGAAACAGTCGAAAAGGGACTGCCGAAAATTAATACAGCAGTGTCAACTGATAAACTAAAGCAAATCAATGAAGAATTATTAAAATGGCCGGAGGATTTCAAAGTATTTGATAAACTCGGCAAAATCCTGCAGCGCAGATTGGAAGCGCTTGAAGGGGACGGCAAGATTGATTGGGGTCTCGCAGAAACACTGGCATTTGCAACCATCCTATCAGATGGCACACCTGTCAGACTGACTGGCCAGGATTCAGAGAGAGGAACATTTGCTCAAAGAAACGTTGTCCTGCATGATCATACATCTGGAAAAGCGTATTCACCTTTGCATAAGCTTTCAACTGCCAAGGCTTCATTCGCTGTCCATAATAGTCCATTATCTGAAGCCGCTGTTGTAGGCTTTGAATATGGATATAATGTATTTGCTCCGGAAACGCTTGTTTTATGGGAAGCTCAATATGGTGATTTTGCCAATGCAGCGCAAGTAATGTTTGACCAGTTTATTGCTGCCGGTCGTGCAAAATGGGGCCAAAAGTCAGGTCTTGTCATGCTCCTTCCGCATGGATATGAAGGACAGGGACCTGAACATTCAAGTGCCCGCCTGGAAAGATTCCTGACTCTTGCAGCTGAAAATAACTGGACAGTTGCCAATCTTTCTTCATCAGCACAGTACTTCCATATTTTAAGAAGACAGGCTGCCATACTCGGAAAAGAGGAAGTTCGCCCGTTAGTGATCATGTCTCCGAAAAGTTTGCTGCGTAATCCGACTGTCGCATCAAATGGAATTGAATTGAGCGAAGGAGAATTCCGATCCGTTATCGAACAGCCTGGTTTAGGTCAAAATCATGAAAAAGTGAAACGCATCATTCTTGGAACAGGAAAGATCACAATTGATTTAGCCGAAAACCTGAAAAACTATCCGGATCAGGATTGGTTCCATATATTACGTGTGGAAGAAATCTATCCGTTCCCAATGATTCAGATCAAAGACATTTTAACCCGTTATCCAAATGTGGATGAAATTGTCTGGATTCAGGAAGAACCTAAAAATATGGGTGCATGGAATTTTGTTGAACCTAGACTGAAAGAAATCGCAGGCAGTGATATCGAAGTCAGCTACATCGGAAGAAGACGCCGATCTAGCCCGGCAGAAGGTGACCCGACCGTTCATAAGAAAGAACAAGCACGCATAATAGATGAATCACTAACACGCAAGCAAGAAGGAGGAAATTAAGGTGGCAGAAATCAAAGTTCCAGAATTGGCGGAATCCATTACAGAAGGTACGGTGGCACAATGGCTGAAACAGCCTGGTGACACCGTCAGTAAAGGTGACTATGTTGTCGAACTTGAAACGGATAAGGTAAATGTTGAAATCATTTCTGAACACAGCGGAGTTTTACAGGAAATTAAAGCACAGGAAGGCGACACGGTTAATGTAGGTGAAACCATTGCTATCGTTAATGAAAGCGGACAAGCTGCACCTGCTCCGGAAAAAGCGGAAGAAAAGCCTGAAGCAGCTAAAGCTGAAGAACCAAAGGCAGAGGAGCAGCCAGCACAGCCTGCTCATGATGAAAAAACTGGCGGACAGCGTCCAATCGCCTCACCGGCAGCACGCAAATTGGCAAGAGAAAAGGGCATTGACCTAAGCCAGGTGCCGACAGCGGATCCACTGGGCCGAATTAGAACACAGGATGTTGAATCCTTCAATCCAAATCAGGCAAAACAGCAGGCTCAAGCACCAAAACCGGCGGCAGCTTCCAAACCTGCTGAACAGCCGTCAGGCGGAAAAGAAGTGGAACGGATCAAAATGTCCCGCCGACGCCAGACAATTGCAAATCGCCTGGTAGAAGTACAGCAAACGGCAGCGATGCTGACTACATTCAATGAAGTGGACATGACAAATGTGATGAATCTTCGCAAGAAGCGCAAAGATAAATTCTTCGAAGAAAATGATGTTAAGCTTGGTTTCATGTCATTTTTCACAAAAGCGGTCGTTGCAGCCCTTAAGAAAAATCCTTACTTAAATGCTGAAATTCAAGGCAACGAAATCGTTCTGAAAAAATTCTATGACATCGGAATTGCTGTTTCAGCACCGGAAGGTCTTGTCGTTCCGGTTGTCCGTGATGCAGACCGCAAGAACTTTGCAGAAATCGAAAAGGATATTATGGACCTTGCGGTTAAGGCAAGAGACAATAAGCTTGCTCTATCAGACCTGCAGGGAGGAAGCTTCACCATCACAAATGGCGGAGTATTCGGCTCCATGATGTCTACGCCAATCCTGAACGGACCTCAGGTTGGTATCCTTGGAATGCATTCCATTCAGCTGCGTCCGGTTGCAATAGATGCTGAAAGAATGGAAAACCGTCCAATGATGTATATCGCACTATCCTATGACCACCGAATTGTTGACGGAAAAGAAGCTGTTACATTCCTGAAACGCGTGAAGGAACTGATTGAAGATCCAGAAAGCCTTCTTTTTGAAGCCTGATAAATATCGAAACCAGAGTGGAGTTCCGCTCTGGTTTTTTTAAGGAAAATTATTTGCATTAAGGAAACAATGTACATGTTATGAATAGTATATTAAAAAGCAGGTGATAACCTTGAAAAGAAGGCAAATGAAAATTCTGCAGTATAGTGCGGTGTTAAAAAAATTAGGGGTTCTAAGTGAAGAGGAATATGAAAATATAAAAAAAGCAAATAAACTTGCAGCATACGTCCGAAGGTAATAAAAAAAGCGGGAATAGCTCCCGCTCTACATATTCACTAAGTATTTGGCAAACTAATATGGAATTTTAAATTTACTCTTTAAACGGCCTTAAACCCCGTTTTTGAATCTCAGTTTTTAATATCCTAATCCATTCCTTTTCAGACCCTGACTTTAATGCATCACGATACGAGACGACCAGCTGTTCATTACTCATAATTTTCATTATGCATACCTCCTGGTTAAATGGATTGAATATTCTATTTTTTATTATTGTAAAGGTTATTTAAGAATTTGTGAACCCTTTATTAAGAAAAGATTTATTACATTATGATGACATTTTTCTGCAATTTCTTTTCACTATAGCAGACAGTAGACTGTGTTTTACAGGAAAGGTAAAATTGACAATAACTACTGAATAAAGGGAGAATCTGCATATGAATGTAATGCTTGATCATATTGTCCACTTTATAAAGGCTGAACCGGCTGCTGCTGCTGCAAAATGGAGGGATCATGGATATAAGGCAATCCCCGGGGGGAGCCATGAAAACTGGGGAACATATAACAGCCTTTTGTACATTGGGCATACATATCTCGAGTTTTTATCAATTGAAAATAATCAGATTGCCTCAACGGCCGATAACCCGCTTATTGAACAGCTGACAGACGAACTCCGACTTGGAGAAGGAATCGGCCAAATTTGCTTCCGAACTAATAATATTGAACAGCTGCAGGGTGAATTAGCGGGAAAGGGCTTTGAGACCCATCCAATCTTTAAGGGAAGCAGAAGGAGGGCGGATGGAAGCATTCTTTCTTGGAAAATGCTTTTCTTAAAGGAAAATCCCGATTATAAATACCCTTTCTTTATTGACTGGGGCATGGAAGACGATATTAGATTTGAAGAACTGAGACGACTGGGCCTAATTGATGAGAAACTTGCCGCTAAAAAAATTGCAGCAGTTTATATAGCTTCAAAAGACTGTGAAAAATCTGCGGCAGCATGGCAGGAGATCATTCCAGCTTCCGGGGCTGCTGTTTACATTAGCAGTGACGGAAAAGAAAAAAGAGCATCCATTCTGATTGGTTCAGTAAATATGATATTTAGCCAGCCGTTATACGAGGATGGAAGGACGATGGAGGTCCTTCGAAAAAGGGGTGAAAAGCCCTTTGCTGTCCAATTAGCGCCAAGCCTTGAGAAAGAAATATCGCTATATGAAGGTCTTTATTTTTAATGCTGAGAGATAAGTTTCAGCATTAACCTGCTGCTCCTATATTAAGGGCAGTTTTTTTAGTTAGCTATCAGGTAATGAAAATTTATAAATTATCACTATATGAAAATATTGAATATTCAGCAATATGTGTTAACATAAAATGTAAGCGTTTTATATCAGCATCTTAGAGGAATCTTTTGCATAATGATTTGATCATATACCAAGGAGGATTTCTGGATGACGGAATTATTGAATCTTACAGTAGGGAAGCTCCTGGAGGAGAAAGCCGGCCTTCACCCTGATCATGAAGCTGTAGTGTATGCCGATCGCGGACTCCGAATGAGTTATAAGGAGTTTAATGAATATTGCAGGCTTGCTGCCAAAGGGTTTATGAAGCTGGGCCTTGAAAAAGGAGAGCATATTGCCGCATGGTCGACAAATACACCAGAATGGCTCACATGCCAGTTTTCAACAGGCAAAATGGGTGCTGTCCTTGTAACCGTTAATACAAACTATCAAGCTGCTGAACTGGAATATCTTTTAAAACAATCTGACAGTACAACGATTGTTCTGATGGAAAAGTTCAGAGAAACCTCTTACATAGAAATGCTGTACAGCATCGTCCCGGAACTGAAGGATTCCGAGCCGGGGCAGCTGAAAAGCAAAAGGCTTCCTTTCTTAAAAAACGTTATTGTCATGGGAGAAAAACGCTTCCCAGGAACCTACAGCTGGGAAGATATCATCCGGATGGGCCAATCAGTCACAGACAGAGAACTCGATGAGCGGATGGAAAGCCTTGTCCCTGACGATGCCATTAATATGCAATATACATCAGGAACGACAGGCTTTCCGAAAGGGGTTATGCTAACCCACAATAACATCGTTAACAATGGATACAATATCGCAAATTGTATGCGACTAACTACAGATGACCGCTTATGCATTCCTGTTCCATTTTTTCATTGTTTCGGCTGTGTGCTTGGAACGATGGCATGCATATCCGTCGGCGCCACCATTGTTCCAGTGCAGGAATTCAGTCCTAAAGCTGTTCTGCAGACGGTCCAGGATGAGAAATGTACAGGCCTCCATGGGGTCCCGACAATGTTTATCGCAGAACTGAACGATCCTGATTTCAGCAAATATGATCTATCGACCCTCCGTACCGGCATAATGGCTGGCTCCAATTGCCCAATTGAGGTCATGAAAGGCGTAATCGAAAAGATGGGTGCCAGCGAAATAACCATTGCCTATGGACAAACAGAGTCATCCCCAGTCATAACCCAGACCCGGACAGATGATCCTATTGAACTGAGAGTAGAGTCAGTCGGAAGGGCTTTGCCGAATGTGGAAGTGAAAATTGTAGAGCCTGGCACAAATAATGAAGTCCCTTCTGGTGTACAGGGAGAATTGTGTACGAGAGGCTACCATGTCATGAAGGGATATTATAAAAATCCGGATGCTACAAAAGAAGCCATTGATGAGGATGGCTGGCTCCATACTGGGGATCTCGCTGTAATGGATGAAAACGGGTACTGTAAAATCACAGGCAGATTAAAGGATATGATCATCCGCGGCGGAGAAAATATTTATCCGCGAGAAATAGAAGAATTCCTTTATACTCATCCGCAAATTCTGGACGTTCAGGTGGTTGGGGTTCCTGATGCTGTGTATGGAGAAGAAGTGGCCGCCTGGGTAATAGCTAAAGAAGGCTCTGACATAACCGCAGAAGAACTTCGCGATTACTGCAAAGGGAAAATCTCACGCCATAAAATCCCCCGCTATATAGAATTTATTAAAGAATATCCAATGACAGCTTCAGGAAAAATTCAGAAGTTCAGATTGCGTGAACAGGCTAAAGAAGTCATTGAAAATGCTAATACATTAAAATAATAGCCATATGAAACCTGCGGGGTATCTTCCCGCAGGTTTTTTTAATTTCCATCTTCTTTCGTTCAAAAGGCTTAAAATATCTCCTCCTCATAGCCAATGTTTTAAAACTGGGGGGAGATTAAAATGGTATTAAAGATATGCTAAAAGGAGAGAGAGAAAATGTATGATGAAATGTATGTAATGGAAGTTTTATTGAAGGCTAAACAGAGAGAAATGGATTTGATAAGGCCACACCAAAAAAGCTCAAATACTAAACTAATTTGCAGGCTTCCGGTAATTAAAAATTTGGATGCCTGCCAATATCAGGAATGACGGAGATGTCTCCGTCTTATTTTTTTGAAAAGAATCTTCTGAAAATGATACTATAATAGAAAAAAGAGAGAATGAAGGGGGAATTTTGGCTGATGACTACACAGAAATTATTTGTATATGGAACCTTAAGAATGCATGAATCAAATCACTTTGTTTTAAAAGGAAGTCCCTGCATTGCCGAGCAGGCATGGGTTTACGGAGAATTATTTGATACTGGACTTGGCTACCCCTCAATGAAACCGTCACTTGACCAAAAAGTGCATGGGGAGCTATATGAAGTGCATTTGGATCATTTTTCCGATCTGGATGAACTGGAGGATTATATCCCAGGCAGAAAAGACAATTTGTACGACAGGGTGGAACAGACTGTCCATACGGATAAGGGAGAAGTAAATGCACTTGTGTATGTTTCCTGCAAGGATGACCTGCTGGCCGAACCAATTCTTCACGGAGATTGGAAGCTTTACCGTCTTATCAAAGATAAGCCGGTAAAGACCTATTATTTTGCTTATGGATCCTGCATGGATGATGAACGGTTTTGTACAGCAAAGGTAGATCACCATTTCAAAAACATTGTCGGCGGAGGCTTGCTTGACGGGTATTCGATGCAATACCTGTTTTCCAGGGAAGATGGAGGAAGGGCAGATATTATAGAAAATGGCGGAGTCACTGAAGGAGTTCTATACGAACTTCCCTATGAAGCTGTTGAATACCTGTTCCAAAGGGAAGGTTTTTACGGACAATGGTACCGTCCTGCCTTTGTAAATGTCCAGGCAGGGGATAAATTGTACAAAAATGTCCTGACTTTCCATGTCTATAATAAAAAAGGGGAGCTGCCCCCGCCTGACCATTACGCTCTCGAAATTCTCCGCGGCGCAAGAGGAAGAGTAAGTGATGATTATTATAAAAAGCTTGAACAGCAGCTGGAAAAACTGGGAGTCAAGATTCGATTGGATGCATAATAGCATAAGACTTAAGGATGAACACAAGTTCATCCTTTTTTCTGTATTGAAGGGTTATCGCTTTTTATAGAATAAAGACAGATAAAAAATGAATTGGAGGAACTTGCAATGCATGGAGCAACACATCTCAACTCAAGCAATTTGGAAAGAAGCATCAAATTTTATGAGAACCTCGGCTTTAAAGTAGCGTACACAACAGAAGACAGAAAAGCAGCATTTTTCTTTCTGGGCGAAAATAAGGAGAACATGCTGGGTATCTGGATAATGAACATTATGATCATTTAGAATTTGTACGAATGGACCAAATCTGTGAAATTAACTATGTAACAATGAAAAACTCGTTAACTGGAGAAGTTTATATATTTGAGGCAGATAAAATCAAGCGATTTCGGAAAATAATGAAGCTAATGCCAGCTGCTAAAGAGAATCTGGTTGCAGACAACCCTTCCTATTCATTATAATAAAGTGAAACTTCAATCAGTAGGGGTGCTCTTTCCCACTGATAGTTAGTTAACCAATCGGGCCTTTACGGGCAGTAAGACTGCGATAATAACTAAACATAGAAAATAATGCAGACTTTGAAGGAGTGGCAATAGTGATTCATTTAAACTGGCATGAACGCGAAACATTGAAAAAAGTAAAATGTGTGCACACAGATGCAGCAAAATACATTGTAAACCGGGCTTTAACAGCAGGGAATATCTATGATGTAAAAAATGAAACGGAAGAATTTTATTTCATTGTAGACAATTCTGGAAAAGTAAGCGGATTTTATAAAGACTACTTCCAGGATGCTTAAACCCACAAAGAAAACGTCCTGTTATGGGCCGTTTTCTTTTTACCTTTGTGCAGGGAAAATTCTGCGCACAGTTTCTGTGAATTCATCAAAAAACCCTTCTACTGGATGACCTGCCCGAATGTCCTCTGAATATCCTGTCATTCGATCATAAAAGTCAGGGTTAACAGAAACATATACATTCTCAATATCCTGATCGACTGCTTTAACCTGATCTGAAATCTTCCCTTCGACATCCTTAGTCAATTCTCCATTTCCATCATTTAAGCGTGCGGCAACATAGGCATTATTGTCTGTCACGATGACAATCGCAGACTCAACCTCTGGTATAGAGGTAATTTTATCGGCAGCTTTATCAGCAACCTTCATTCTCGGGGAATCATTTTGATTGTCATTGTCTGTTCCGGTACGGGTAAGATCAATCCCCGGTTCAGTGGTTCGTCCATTTTCGCCATAGTTGCTGTCGTTCACTTTAGTCGGCTCTGTCAGGTCTCTGTTTCTCTGAGCTGTTTCATTCATATCTGTATCATTCATGGCACAGCCTGCAAGCAATGCAGCTGACAGGGCTCCTGCGATAAATAATTTACTTTTAATCATTCGCTTTCCTCCTTTCAATATTATCCCTTATCCTTCCATAAGAAGAAGTTTTTATTCACTATATTGCGTCTCTGCAATAGGTGTAAACCAATCGCAAAAAGATATCGTTTGTCCATTCTATTGTCCCTATGCAGGAATATAATAGGAGAAAGTTTATATTTTATCAATTTAATATGATACACTCTATCAGGGAGATTAAATTATCTCTAGTTCTCTAAATGAATGGTGGGGTATTTTGTCCTTGTTCAAACAAAAAACTATTATTACGCTTGTCAAACTCCTTGTGCCCTTATTCGTTTTGCTGTTTGTCATACTGGAAGCAAAAGGGATATTCACTGATTTTAATTGGGCTCTCCTTGAGCTTTATGTTGACCGGCTAACCGTCCGCAGGATATTTTTTATCCTTTTATTGGGACTGGCTGCCCTTTTTCCAATGTATTTTTATGATGAAATATTGCAAAGGCTGTTCAGAATTAGGGTTCCTAAAAAGAAGCTTTTATTTTATTCTTTATCTGCTAACGCATTCTCTAACTTTATCGGACTGGGAGGTGTGGCAGGTGCTACACTCAGGTCCTATTTTTATAAAGATTACCTGACAGGCAGTACCCCGTATATCAAAATAATTGCCAAGCTGTCACTTTTTTACCTTACAGGCTTGTCTATACTGTCATGGGTCGTCCTATTTACCGATTTACATTTATACGATGACGTAAAACTTATTAAAGTCGCAGTCTGGGCTGTCGCTGCTTACACACCGCTGCTGCTGGGCGTTTACTTTTTTAAGTCGTCATTTTGGAATACGAAGCACATCAAAAAGGGGTTTGCAGGGGAACTGCTGACGGTTTCATTACTGGAGTGGCTATTTATTATCATATGTATCTGGGGAATTGCCAGGGCCCTGGAAGTAACGATTCCATTTTTTGTTTTGTTTCCGATTGTAATCATCTCTGCTTGTGCTGGAATTGCGAGTATGATACCAGGGGGAATAGGATCCTTTGACTTTGTTTTTTTGATCGGACTGGAATCACAGGGTGTCCCATCAGAATTGGGGCTTTTGATTCTCATGTTCTACCGTCTCAGCTATTATATCGTGCCAGTGTTTATTGGCACGCCGTTTATCATGAATCAGTTTTGGAATAACGGGATGCCAAAGAACAGCTTTAAAATATAAAAGAGCCTTTATGGGCTCTTTATTTTTTTATATTTACCAAAGAACATCCAGAATGTCTTTGTTAAATAAGTTCGTATCAATATTGCATGCCTTCGCATCAATTCCATACTGCCAGCCTGCAATCAGTGAGTTTTCAGGAGCTTCAGGTTTATATTCAGGTGCCTGTGCCTGGGCGGTGATTCCTTTATTCGGCGCAGCAGTCCATATATACGTGTTTTCAAGAAGGGGAGAGTTTTTTGCTGCAGCCTGATCGAAAGCTTTCCTCAGAGCCTTTTCCTCATCAAAAATTCCATAAATGCCGGGTTCATAGGGTGATTCCGACATGGCTTGATACCAGCCTTCTATAAATGAAGAGTCAACAGGATAATCGGGCTCGATATCCGCAAAAACCGCGACACCCTCGGGTATTCCCAGGTCCTTTGCCAATTGAACAGCTGCTCTTGCTTCACTCTGTCCATTTCCAAGGCCTCTTGCATCATTAAATCGATTCCATATCACGAGTAATTTAATATCATTGCCCTGCAGCAGTTCAGCCTCTTCCTGTGTAATGCCTGCTGATACACCTTCTTTACCGCCTAAATACCGTCCCCATACTTTAGGAGATCCAAAGTTTTCACGTACACAAGAAAGCAAGTCGCCTGTAGTGAGACTTGCCGAGTCTACACCCCAAACGACTTCATCATCCCCAGACTGGCCGTCCTTCTCATTTCCCTTTTCCTTATCACCGCTGCTGTTTTCCTTTTCATTTCCTTTTTGACCGGTGTCCTGATTTTTATCAGCCTTATTTTTTATCGTATTGGTTACATTCACATCCACATTTACCTCTATATCATTCGAAACATTATTATCAATTTGGCTATCTTCGCCATTATTTAAATCGTTATCGATTGAGTTATTCACATTCGCTTTATTGCCTTTAATATTATTTTTTACTTCATTCGAGATATCACTGTCATGGCTTTTGCTTTGACCATCCGGAACGGTCTCTGTTTTTGGCGGCTCGGCTTCCTTTGAATCTATAAGCGAAAAAGTAAAGAGCGAAATCATTACGGCAAAAAATGCGGTCACAACGAAAGGCAAAAGGCCCCGTCTTTCCATAGCTCACAGCCCTCCTTGTCAGTTCATGACATCTTATGCGGATGGCTGAATGTTGGTGATTGCAGCAAAAGGGGAGTGAATAATGGTTTCATATTTTAAAATAACATCACAGCGAACGATGTGCGGGAAATAATTACGAAGTGTTATAATAGGATAATTCCACTTGTTCAAAATAACGAACAGCAGCCGGAGAATGTGTAAAAAAGTCTTGAATGGGTAAATATCCATATATATTCAGGCTGAAAAATTTGCTTAAGGCTTTGAACTTCACTACTATTAAAATAATAGGCATATTTTTCATCCATTTAAGTTGAGAAAGATGTGAATGGGGGATACTAGCCAATAAAAAGAAATACATAAGGAAGATTTGTCACAGGAGGTTGCGATTATGCACAGGGCATTTGCGGATGACAGTATAGCTTTGCATACAGACTTGTACCAGATCAATATGGCTCAGACTTATTGGGAAGACAATATACATAATCGAAAAGCGGTCTTTGAAGTATATTTCAGGAAGCTCCCTTTTGGGAATGGATATGGTGTTTTTGCAGGCCTCGAAAGGGTCATCGAGTATATTCAGAATTTCAGATTCACCGAGAGTGACCTGCAGTACTTAAAAAACGAATTGAATTATGCTGATGATTTCCTCGATTATCTAAAAAACATGACTTTTTCAGGAACCATTAAATCTATGGAAGAAGGAGAGCTTGTGTTTGGCAATGAGCCAATTATGCGTGTAGAAGCTCCGCTGGCAGAAGCCCAGATCGTGGAAACAGCACTATTAAATATTATAAATTACCAAACTTTAATTGCGACAAAAGCTACACGAATCAAAGAAGTCATTGGTGATGGGACAGCTATGGAATTTGGTTCCAGAAGGGCTCAGGAAATGGACGCTGCCATCTGGGGAACGAGAGCAGCGTATATTGGCGGCTTTGATGCCACTTCAAACGTAAGAGCGGGCAAGAAATTTGGCATTCCAGCTGCAGGGACCCATGCGCATTCTTTTGTACAGGCATATCAGGACGAGTATACTGCTTTTATGAAATATGCCCAGACCCATAAAGACTGTGTTTTTCTAGTCGATACGTATGACACGCTTAAATCCGGAGTCCCGAACGCCATTAAAGTCGCCCGGGAAATGGAAGGTCAAATCAACTTTAAAGGAATAAGACTGGATAGCGGGGACTTGGCGTATCTATCCAAAGAGGCAAGGAAAATGCTGGATAAAGCCGGTTTTTATGATACAAAGATTATTGCATCAAATGATCTGGATGAATACACCATCATTAACCTAAAAGCTCAAGGAGCAAAAATCGATATTTGGGGTATAGGCACAAAATTGATCACGGCTTATGAGCAGCCAGCATTAGGAGCAGTTTATAAACTCGTTTCAATAGAAAATGAAGATGGCAAGATGACTGACACAATAAAAATCAGCGGCAATCCGGAAAAAGTAACCACTCCCGGCCTAAAGAAAGTATATAGGATTATTAACAAAGACAACCATAAATCAGAGGGAGACTATATTGCACTGGATCATGAGAATCCTCAAGCAGAACCCATGCTTAAGATGTTCCATCCAGTTCACACCTTCGTAAGCAAATTCGTTACCAATTTCGAAGCGAGAGAATTGCACAAAGTGATTTTTCAGGAAGGGAAGCTCACCTATAAAGTTCCATCCTTAAAAGAGATGCAGACCTTTGCAAAGGAAAATCTCAACGTATTATGGGATGAGTACCGCCGTTCTCTTAATCCGGAGGAATATCCGGTCGACCTGAGCCAGGAGTGTTGGGATAATAAAATGAACATGATCAGCCAGGTTAAACAAAATATAAAGAGCTGAAGCTATAGGAAGAGGGAGGAACCTGCAATGAATAAGCAAAAAGAAATAATGGAAAATTTAAATGTGAATCCAGCAATCGATCCAAAAAAAGAGATAAAAAACAGAATCCAGTTTTTAAAGGATTACCTTGTTAAAACGAATGCCAAAGGGTATGTACTGGGCATAAGCGGCGGCCAGGATTCCACTCTCGCCGGAAGACTTGCGCAGCTCGCCGTTGAAGAATTGCGAAATGAAGGCAAAGAGGCAACTTTCATGGCAGTCCGCCTGCCATATGGTGTACAGCAGGATGAAGACGATGCACAGCTGGCGCTTTCTTTTATCCAAGCTGACCGTGAAGTTGTATTTAACATTAAAAATGCAGTTGATGAAGTAAAAACCGAATATGATCGTATATTGCCGGAGGAACCATTAAAGGATTTTCATAAAGGCAATGTGAAAGCCCGCATGAGAATGATCGCCCAATATGCAATTGGCGGCCAATACGGCTTACTGGTTATCGGAACGGATCATGCAGCAGAAGCAGTGACAGGATTTTACACAAAATATGGCGATGGCGGAGCAGATGTCCTGCCATTGGCCGGCCTGACTAAAAGACAGGGAAAGGCACTGCTTAAAGAGCTTGGGGCAGAAGAAAGACTTTACTTAAAAGTGCCGACTGCCGATCTTCTGGACCAGAAACCGGGACAGGCTGATGAAACGGAACTGGGTATTTCATATGATGAATTGGACGATTACCTGGAAGGAAAATCAGTAAGTCCGGAAGCAGCAGAAAAGATTGAAAACCGTTACTCCGTTTCCGAACATAAGCGCCAGATGCCTGCATCCATGCACGATAATTGGTGGAAATAAGCCCACACAAAAAAGGAACATCCCTCGGGATGTTCCTTTACTTTTGAGCTAATTTGTTTGAAACTTCCTGATAAAGTGAAACTTCAATCAATGGGGGTGTACTCTATCCCCAATGATTGTTAGTTGAACTAATCGGGCCTTACGGGCAGTTTGACCCCCGCTTATCCTCCATGGATTCCTCTGAGTCTTGAAGCGGGGTCTTACTGCCCGTTAGACTGCGATAAAATCTCTCCGGTTCATCCACATTCAGAACGATGCGGCTTGCTTTTCTTTTCATGCCGTACATCAGCTCATAAACTGCCGGCTCCTTAAGTATAATTTCGAACATCGGCTTTTCCTGGATAAGATCAGGCAATCTGGCATCAAATAAATCATTCATTTCTTGTCTGCTGAACTTTTCGGGACCATTATAATAGTTGATTTCTTTAACATCTTCCAATGGAAGGTACATGCTTTTTGAGAATCCTGACTGCAGCAGCAAATGAGAATCAGTAAGGACGAAAGGGGTTAAGCGGATGGCGTTGATCTCGGCAAGAAAGTATAAAATGCCATATATATTTGCTATTAAGATGATATATGCCACAATAGCATTCCATGAATAAAGCCAATAATGAAGTCCGATCGATTCAATGGCTATCGCATGGATCAGCATAATATAAACAGCCAAGGATAAGGAAATACGCCAATAAGGGTACAACAACCAGCAGATCAAACAGGGAGCCAATTGCCGCACCATCCGGAACCGGACCAAACAGCGTGGTTCTATAAAGAAAGTAGTTGGAAAACAGAATCATAGATAACAGCACACCAAACATCAGCCAATTAGGCCTTTTCAATGCATTTGTCATAATTATCCACCTCACTTTAATTATAGTTTATTTGAGGGGTAAATAATTTGGAAGTTTTGGTGAATTCGGTATATTTGTTTGCGATTTTGAGTCTGATCCCGGGCTACTTCAGACTCTGCGTGCACCAGTTTGCGATTTTGAGTCCGAACTCCGGGTAACTTCGGACTCACCGTGCAGCTTTTTGCCGTTTTATGTCCGAACTTCGGGCAACTTCGGACTCAGCCGGCATCCGTTCGCGGTTTAGTGTCCGAAACCCAGCCAAAAGCCGATAGGCCCATTCAGTTTTTTCCTCACTCGGCGGTTCAATATCCTTCAGGGGATATTCCAAGCCAAGCGCTTCCCATTTATATACACCAAGCTTGTGATAGGGGAGAACCTCAATTTTCTCCACATTGTTCAACTCTTTTATAAAACAGCCCAATCGTTCCAGATCCCGTTCATCATCAGACCTTGTTGGCACCAGCACGTGGCGGATCCATACAGGCACCTGATGATCAGACAGATACCGCGCAAATTGAAGGATGTGCTCATTTGTAAGTCCTGTCAGTTTTTTATGTTTCTCCCTATCAATATGCTTCAAATCCAGCAGCACCAGGTCCGTATAGTGCATAAGCTCTTTAAGCTGTGTCTGAAAAAGCGGGGAGCTGGAATAGCAGCCTCCTGATGAATCTATGGCAGTGTGAATGCCAAGTTTCTTGCATTCTTTAAAAAGCTCTATAAGAAAAGGTATCTGCAGCAAAGGTTCACCGCCGCTGACTGTGATGCCGCCTCCGGAAGCCTCGAAGAAAGGGAGATAGGACTGCAGGTCATTCATGATTTCTGAAACGGACATTTGCTTCCCTGTTCCAATTTCCCAAGTATCCGCATTATGGCAAAATTGACAGCGAAGGAGGCACCCCTGTGTAAAAATAACATACCGGATGCCAGGTCCGTCTACTGTACCGAATGTCTCAATTGAGTGAATGTTGCCGTGCATATTTATCTTCCTTTCCGAAAGCACTGAGGCAGCCGCAACTGCACCTTGCTCAAGCTTTTTTGAAGAGGGGGCCGATTAAATAGGCCCGCCATCCGTTTGGTTACATGGATTCATGGAATGTCCGATTTATAACATCAAGCTGCTGCTCTTTAGTCAGCTTAATGAAGTTCACTGCATAGCCTGAAACCCTAATGGTCAGCTGCGGATATTCCTCCGGATGTTCCATGGCATCCATAAGTGTTTCTTTATTGAATACATTGACATTTAGGTGATGCCCGGATTTTATGGCATATCCATCGAGTATGGATACCAGATTGCGTACACGGCTTTCATCATCCTTTCCGAGTGCTTTAGGGACAATGGAGAAGGTGTTGCTGATGCCATCGAGCGCCTGTTTGTACGGTAATTTTGCAACAGAGGACAGGGAAGCAAGCGTTCCTTTCGTATCTCTTCCGTGCATTGGATTTGCACCTGGGGCAAAGGGCTCTCCGGCACGCCGTCCATCAGGTGTATTGCCAGTTTTCTTGCCATATACCACATTCGATGTAATAGTTAATATAGACATGGTATGCATAGAGTTTCTGTAAGTCTGATGCTTGCGGAGTTTTTTCATAAACCGTTCAACCAGGTCTATAGCGATGCTGTCGACGCGATCATCATTATTGCCGTATTTCGGAAAATCTCCTTCTGTAATAAAATCAACCACGATCCCATTCTCATCACGGATTGCCTTAACGGTTGCGTATTTAATGGCACTAAGCGAGTCGGCCGTTACACTCAGACCCGCAATGCCAGTGGCCATTGTTCTGAGAATTTCGGAATCATGCAGAGCCATTTCGATTCGTTCGTAGCTATATTTATCATGCATGAAATGAATGATATTCAAAGTATTAATATAGAGCTCTGCCAGCCACTCCATCATTAAATCGAATTTCTCCATTACTTCTTCATATTGAAGGATGTCTGAAGTAATCGGGGCATAGGCCGGGCCGACCTGAGCGCTGATTTTTTCATCCTTGCCGCCATTTATGCTATATAAGAGGGCCTTTGCCAGGTTGGCTCTTGCTCCGAAAAATTGCATTTGTTTTCCGATTTCCATTGCAGAAACACAGCAGGCAATTCCATAATCATCGCCATACTCAGGAAGCATGATATCGTCGTTTTCGTATTGGATTGAACTTGTTTCGATTGACATCCTTGCACAATATTTTTTGAAGTTCTCGGGAAGCTTGGCAGACCATAATACCGTTAAGTTCGGTTCAGGAGCAGGACCGAGATTTCTAAGGGTATGAAGGAAGCGGAAAGAATTCTTTGTGACAAGCGGACGGCCATCAAGTGCCATCCCGCCAATGGACTCTGTCACCCATGTAGGGTCTCCGCTGAACAATTCATTATAGTCAGGCGTTCTTGCGAATTTAACAAGACGCAGCTTCATGACAAAGTGATCAACCAGCTCCTGGGCTTCCGTCTCGGTAAGTATTCCGTTCCTTATGTCTCTTTCTATGAATATATCAAGAAAAGTGGAGACACGGCCAAGACTCATTGCCGCACCATTTTGTTCCTTGATGGCAGCAAGATAGGCGAAGTACAGCCACTGGAAAGCTTCAAGAGCATTCTCTGCAGGCTTTGATATATCAAAACCGTAGCTGTTTGCCAGCTGCTTCAGTTCTTTCAGAGCCCTGATCTGTTCTGAAATTTCTTCCCTCAATCGAATATTTTCTTCGGTCATTACACTTGAGGTCGATTTCAAATCAGCTTTTTTCGCTTCAATCAAGCGGTCAGCCCCATAAAGGGCAACCCTGCGGTAATCACCGATAATCCTGCCCCGGCCATATGCATCCGGCAGGCCGGTAATTATGCCGGCTTTGCGGGCAAGCTTCATTTCATCAGTATAGGCATCAAACACGCCCTGGTTATGTGTTTTGCGATAGTCCGTAAATATCTTTTCCATGTCGTTGCTGGCTTCATAGCCGTATGCTTCACAAGCAGCCACAGCCATGCGGACTCCGCCAAATGGCTGAAGAGAGCGCTTAAACGGCCGGTCAGTCTGGACACCCACAATTTTTTCTTTATCCTGATCCAGGTAACCAGGTCCATGTGAGGTAATAGTGGAGACGATTTCTGTTTCCATATCGAGCACGCCGCCTTGTTCACGCTCCTTTTTGGTGAGAGCCATTACTTTTTCCCATAATAACGATGTAGCTTCTGTTGGACCTTCCAAAAATGATTCATCCCCGGAAAAAGGTGTAAAATTCTTTAAAATAAAATCTCTAACATCAATTTCACGTGTCCAAATGCCTTCTTTAAAGCCGTTCCATCTTACCATGCCAGATCACCTCAAAGGGATTATTTGTATAACAGTTATTACAACTTTACTATACAATCAATATAACAGATTTAATGTGAAATAAATCACAAACTTTTTGAACGTATTGTGAAATATAGTTATTAAGCAGCTTCAAACAAAAATTGTATTACAATACCATACAGAGACTGTGAACTGTTATACACAGATGAAAATCCGACCATAAAAGCTGATTGCAATTATTATGAAATTCTTACATTCGGCGCCAACAATTACCTGTTTATTGGAATAGAAGTTTTTGATTAAATATAAATATGAAAACACTATCAAAACTTTCATTCATTTTAATGTTGTCTGTCGCACTTGTCTTTGGATTCAATTTTGATGCAAAAGCGTCAACAGTACATACCGTTCAGCCAGGGGATACGATGTGGAAGATCGCCATGAAGTATCAGGTGGGAGTTCCTGAAATTATCAATTCCAATCAGCAGATCTCAAATCCCAACTTCATTTATCCAGGGCAAAAGGTGAATATTCCCACTCTTTCAAAAGCCACTACAAGCGTTGAAGAGCAAGTAGTTCAGCTTGTTAACCAGGAAAGAGCAAAGTACGGATTAAAGCCGCTGAAATCAAATTGGGAGCTTGCGAGAGTAGCAAGGTACAAATCTCAGGATATGATTAATAAGAGATATTTCGATCATAACTCTCCTACATACGGAAGCCCGTTTGATATGCTGAAGAGCTTCGGAATTACCTACAGAACTGCTGGGGAAAACATTGCTGCCGGGCAAAGAACTCCTCAGGAAGTGGTAACAGCATGGATGAACAGTGAGGGTCACCGCAAAAATATCCTATCTGCGAACTTCACAGAAATCGGAGTAGGTTACGCTCAGGGCGGAACTTACGGCCACTATTGGACACAGATGTTTATTGGGAGGTAAGAGGAAAAGCGGAAGCGCCTTGCCCACCCCCGACACCTCGAGGGGGCAGGCTGCTTGCGCTAGACAGTAAAGAAAAGCACCGGAAGATTCCGGTGCTTTTGCTTTGCCCATTAATCTACTACAATATAAGCAATCATCGGTCCGCTATTATCCTTATCCGGATGAGTAAGACAAATCAGACGGTATACGCCTTCTTTATCAAATTGAAGAGGGACCACTGTTTCTTCAGCTTTCTTTACAACACCCTTAATATCGGTTCCTTCAATAATATAAGGATGTTCCATTCCGTTGACTCCCCAAATCTTCAGATTAACCTTTTCATCTTTTTCGAGAAAAATGGTTCCCGGATCCCAGCGATATGCTTCGATTTCCTTGCCATCAGGCAGCTTGGCTTTAAATTCTCCTGTAACCATATGGATTTCCCGGACTTTTTCACCTTCGTTCTGGTTGAATACCGTCAAAGTATCAGACTTTGAAAAAAACCATACAGATGCAGAAACAATGACTGAAAATATGATGACAAAGGCAATGATGCTGCGTATCTTTAATACAAGAAAAGGCATGGTCATACTCCTTCCAAAATTAGTTGTCCATATATAGATATGCTGTAAGGGCATCATAACTTGTCTACTATTTGCGGGATTTTTCCGATTTTTCTTTACAGCTGCTGAAAAATTATTTCATAATAGATTAAAAAGGATGTGGCAGCATGTACAAAGTACTTGTGGCCAATCGGGATGAGTACGATACAAAGGGTATAGAGTGGCTGTTGAAATCTTCCATGAACGCATGGGATGTGGAGTCTGCCGAAGATGAGGCAGGACTTATTAAAAAGCTTGAGACTTTTCAGCCCGATCTGCTGATTTTTGAACTTGATCTTATAAAGGAAGATAGATACAGCTCTTTCTTAAATACCATTCAAATTATAGGGCCGGATCTTATTGCACTTACAATGGAAGCGACCTTTTCACAGGCAAAGCGAGCCATTGACATGGGTGTAGCCGATTTGATACTTAAGCCCATTTCAGCTGATATTTTATTGAAATCTGCACGAAACATTCAGAGGCGACAAAAGCTGAGAGCTCCAGTTGCTGAAAAAAGCACCAGCGTGGCTGCTGAGAAAGCCTTTAATTATCAGAATATATTTTTAGAAGCTTCAGAACCGGCAGAACCTTTTCTTTCCATGGGGATAAAAACTGAAAATGTGCTTGAGCTTCCAATGTTATATGAATTTCTGGAAAGCCATGCCTTCCAGAAACCAGCCGATTTTTTTATTTTAAGTGACATGGTCCTGATATTTGCTGAAAAGTCGGGCGTATCTTGGAAAGAGGAGAGCGTCAGATTTATGAGGAATTGGCAGGAAACCTCAGCTGAACCAATTGCCATCAGCATTTATACTGCTCAGGAGGGTCCGAATACTCTAAAAAGCCATTATGATGCGAACAGAAAACTGATGGAGTTAACGTTCTTTAGGGGGTTTAATCAGGTAATTGAGGAAAATTCATTGCCAAAATGGCTTTCCATTGATCCGTTCTTAACTCCCGAGGAACAAAGCAGCTGGATTGATTTTCTGAATCAGGCTGATTTAGAAGGGATCAAATCTTGGTTTTCCAAAGAGTTTCTTATATTGGAAGATCCCTATCCGGAACCGGGGCTTATCAGAATCCGGCTGACCAGTATTCTTGCGCAAATCCGCAGGCATATGAAGACATTCCGCCTTGCCGGCGGAGAAATGGAGAAGGAATACCTTCGTTTATTCCAAACGATCCTATATTCGCCATTAATCTACCGGATTATTAACGAAATGATCAGCTTCATTTCCTATGTGTTTGAGACCATTCGATCTGATAAGAAACTGAAGCTGGATCTTACAGACAGAGTCCAATTCTTTATAGAAACTAATTACTGGGACTCTTCAGTCACCCTTGAGAGGGCAGCTGAATACGCAGATCGAAACCCGAACTATATCAGCTCCATGCTGGCAAAAAAATGCGGCAAGTCTTTTCGGGAGCTCCTTAATGAAACCCGGATCAGGCAATCTTCCAAGCTGCTGCTGGAATCGGAAATGAGCATTAAAGAAATCTCATCCGCCTGCGGTTTTCGGAATCAGCAGTATTTCAATAAAGTGTTCAGTAAAATAAAAGGTATGCCCCCTAAACAATTTAGAAAAAGTCTGCACAACACCTCCTTTTAATTGGAGGTTTTATTTTTGTGCAAATTTTATAAAAACGCCAATATTAATATAAAAATAGACAAAATCCAATAACGAAATCTTATATTTTTATAAAAAACCAAACCTAATTAATCTACTTTTCAGATAGTTCTCATTATAAAATTCAAATATGAGATAACATTGGAGGGATGACAATGAAAGCGGAAACAAAAAGAGAAATTAAAAATTATCTAGGCAGTGAGCTGCATGCAAAGGGCTGGATTCAGGAAGCAGCACTCCGCATGCTAATGAATAACTTAGACAAAGAGGTTGCAGAGATTCCGGAAGAGCTGGTTGTTTACGGCGGCATAGGGAAGGCTGCCCGAAATTGGGATTGCTATGATGCGATTGTAAAAACCCTGCATGAATTAGAAGACGACGAAACACTTCTTGTACAATCCGGAAAGCCGGTTGCGGTATTTAAATCACATAAAGATGCACCAAAGGTATTGATCGCCAACTCGAATCTGGTGCCGGCCTGGGCAAACTGGGATACATTCCATGAGCTTGATAGGAAAGGCCTGATGATGTATGGCCAAATGACAGCCGGAAGCTGGATTTACATCGGGAGCCAGGGAATCGTACAAGGAACCTATGAAACATTTGCGGAGCTTGGCAGACAGCACTTCTCCGGCTCACTGAAACAAACGATTACTTTAACTGCAGGCCTAGGCGGAATGGGTGGCGCTCAGCCCCTTGCAGTAACCATGAATGATGGTGTCTGCATAGCCATTGATGTGGATGAACACCGCATTGACCGCAGACTTGAAACGAAATATCTGGATACAAAGGTTTATTCAATTGAAGAAGCTATTAAAATGGCATCAGAGGCAAAACAGGAAGGGCGCCCGCTTTCTATCGGTCTATTAGGCAATGCAGCTGAAATTCTGCCAAAAATGCTTGAAATGAACTTCATCCCGGATGTCCTGACTGACCAGACATCTGCACATGATCCTTTAAATGGCTATGTTCCAATCGGCTATTCATTAGAAGAAGCAGTTGTTCTGCGAAAGGAAGATGCTGCTGAATATGTTCAGAAATCAAAAGCAAGCATGGCTGTCCATGTTCAGGCTATGCTGGACATGCAGAAGAAGGGTGCAGTCACATTTGACTACGGAAACAATATCCGTCAGGTTGCAAAAGATGAAGGCATCGAGAATGCATTTAATTTCCCTGGATTCGTGCCTGCCTACATCCGGCCGTTATTCTGCGAAGGAAAGGGTCCTTTCCGCTGGGTAGCATTATCAGGAGATCCTGAGGATATCTATAAAACAGATGAAGTGATCCTGCGCGAATTTGCAGATAACGAACATCTTTGCAAATGGATCAAGATGGCGCGGGAGAAAATTCAAATCCAGGGACTTCCTTCAAGAATTTGCTGGCTTGGTTACGGGGAGCGCGCAAGATTTGGAAAAATCATTAATGATATGGTTGCCCGCGGAGAACTTAAAGCACCGATCGTTATCGGCCGTGACCATCTGGATTCCGGTTCAGTTGCATCTCCAAACCGCGAGACAGAAGCCATGAAGGACGGCAGTGATGCAGTGGCAGACTGGCCAATTCTTAATGCACTGATCAATGCGGTCGGCGGAGCAAGCTGGGTTTCCGTCCACCATGGAGGCGGAGTAGGAATGGGATACTCCTTACATGCTGGAATGGTCATCGTTGCGGATGGCACGAAGGAAGCAGAACAGCGCCTTGAACGTGTCCTCACATCTGATCCTGGAATGGGAATTGTACGCCATGTAGATGCAGGCTATGACCTTGCTATCAAAACAGCAAAAGAAAAAGGCATAAACATTCCAATGATGAAATAAAGAAATTTTATGAAATTTGCAAATAGAAGTGAAAAATCTGCAAATAAACCATGCTAATTTGCAAATAGGTCAGTCAATTCTGCAAATAAAACTCTTAAACTTGCAAATAACCATTAATATTTTCAATGAGGAAGTCCTCCAATCCGTGATTCCTGCGGATTGGAACTTCCATTTTTTAAGGAGGAGCACAAAATGCACTCAAAACCTATTTTTATCAAACATGCAAATCAAATGATTACCTTAAAGGGCAGCTCCAAGCAGCCTCTGACACAAGAAAAAATGAGCGAGCTTCACATCATTGAAGACGGGGCAGTATGGATTGAAGAAGGCAGGATCAAGTCAGCAGGGACAACAGCGGAACTCCAAGCTGAATACCAAAGCCGGCTTCAGGAAGCCGAAATCATTGATGCGACAGGAAAAATCCTTCTTCCAGGACTGGTTGATCCGCATACACACCTTGTTTATGCAGGCAGCAGGGAAGAGGAATTCAATATGCGCCTGAACGGTGCGACGTATATGGAAATCATGAACAATGGCGGCGGAATTCACGCTACCACGTCTATGACCAGAAACGCCTCTGAAGAGGAATTGGTAGATGTGAGCCTAGTCCGTCTTGATCGCTTCCTTAAACACGGTGTAACCACGATTGAGGCAAAAAGCGGATATGGACTGGATTGGGAAACAGAGAGAAAACAGCTGACGGCAGCCCGGAAAGCGGATGAACTGCATCCGGTGGATGTTGTCCGTACCTTTATGGGGGCACATGCAGTTCCTGCTGAATACAAAGAGAATCCAGATGCTTTTATAGATTTGGTTATTGAAGAAATGCTGCCGAAAGTAGCTGAAGAAAAGCTTGCCGAATTCAATGATATTTTCTGCGAAAGAGGCGTATTCACACCGGAGCAGTCCAGAAAATTGCTGGAAGCTGGGAAGAAGCTTGGCCTGACTCCGAAAATCCATGCTGACGAAATAGAACCTTATGAGGGGGCAGAGCTTGCTGCTGAAGTTGGTGCCATCTCTGCGGATCATTTGCTTAGAGCATCTGATAAAGGCATGGAAATGATGGCTGAAAAGGGAGTAATCGGCGTGCTTCTTCCAGGGACAGCATTCTTCCTGATGGCTGAAGCAGCCAGAGGCCGCCACATGATTGATAAGGGTGTTCCAGTTGCTTTATCAACCGATTGCAACCCCGGATCTTCGCCAACCTGCTCCATGCCATTTATGATGAATCTTGCATGCATGCACATGGGACTTACACCTGCAGAAGCGATTGCCGCCGCTACCGTTAATGCAGCACATGCAATCAATCGGGCAGACGAAGTGGGAAGCATAGAACCCGGCAAAAAAGCTGATCTGCTTCTGCTCAATGTACCGAACTACATGCAAATGCAGTATCACTACGGCATGAACCATACGGACACAGTGATTAAAAATGGGGAAGTAGTCGTTAAGGGAGGAAGCTTATGCTACCAACAATAAATCCTCCCGGGTTCTTTTGGCCGCAATCCGAATTAGGAACTGACGTAAAAGTGAATGAATGGATACGCCAAATCCTGAGGGAAGAGGATTTAATGAAAGAAAACTGGGATGTCGTGCTTTTCGGTGTTCCCCTTTCCCGCTCATCGATAAGTGCATCAGGAGCATCTGAATTCCCTGAATCCTTCAGGAGGTCCTGGAAAGGATTTTCCACGTACAACTTGGATTTTGAAAGTGATCTTCAAGAAATGAAGGTTGCGGATCTTGGTGACGTGAAAATGCATTTCACAGATATTCCGCAATGCCATTCCAATATAAAGCAAACGATGAAGGACGTACGGACGCAATTTCCTGATTCATTCCCAATAGCGATCGGAGGAGATCACTCCATCACAGCCATGCTGGTCAGCGGCCTGAAGGAACTGGAGCCTGAAAAAGAAATCGGCATTCTCCAGCTGGATACGCACCTTGACCTCAGAAGTCTTGAAGACCATGGACCGACAAATGGGACGCCCATCCGCAACCTGATTCAGAACAACAAAATTAAAGGGGAAAATGTCTACAATATTGGCCTTCATGGCTTTTTCAACAGCCAGTCGCTAGTCCATTATGCTAAAGAACATAAGCTCAATTATATTACCTTAAAGGAAGCCAGAAGACGGGGGATTGAGGAAACGGTTAGAGAATCAATCCGGCAGCTGGAATCAAAAGTGGACAAAATTTATGTCACGATTGACATGGATGTGCTGGACATTGGTTTTGCGCCTGGGGTCCCTGCATCCACACCAGGCGGCATGAGTACTGAAGAACTATTTACGGCCGTATATGCAGCTGGTCTTTCCTCCAAAACGGCAGCCATGGATATTGTCTGCCTTGATCCAACGAGAGATCACCAGGCACAGCCAACCGTTAAAGCAGGCACGTATACATTTCTGACCTTTTTAACAGCTTTAATGAACAGAAGGTAAGGGGCTCACTATGCTCCTTACCCGCAATATTATGAGGGGGAATGAGAATGGAAAAAGAAACGATATTAAGTCAATCCCGCCAGCCTGAACTAAATCCTAACGCAACTTTTAAAAATAAAGTTAAGTTTTTTCTTTTCAGCACTTGTCCCATGTATTTTATCAACAGAAATTCCTATTACTATTCCGCAGCTGCTTGTCATCTGGGCAGAAAGAACAATTCTGACCATACTGATTACTGCTCCACTGGCCTATTTGCTGCTTTAACTGGAAATCCCTGCTCAATTCAGCGGGGATTTTTCGCATAGAATTTTCCTCCGTAACCAAACTAACAGAGGAATGAGTCTAAGAATAGCAGGTGATGGATTTTGTACAGGCTGTATACACATAATGACCTTGATGGCGTCGGGTGCGGCATTGTAGCCAGGATCGCTTTTGGAAAAGATGTTGAGGTACGCTATAACTCTGTGATGGGACTTGATTATCAGATAGAAAAATTGCTGGAAAATGAAAAAAGTATAAAAGATGATTTTTTAATGATCACAGATTTATCAGTTAACGATGAAAACTTGATCAGGCTTGATGATCTGGCAAAAGGCGGCGGAAACGTCAGATTAATTGACCATCATAAAACAGCTCTTCATTTTAATGATTACAGCTGGGGCAGAGTGAAAGTGCAATATGAAGATGGCAGGCTCACGGCTGCAACCTCTTTGCTGTATGAGTATCTGCAGGAGCATGAAATGATCCAGCCGTCTCAGGTCCTCGATGAATTTGTCGAGCTTGTCCGACAGTATGACACCTGGGAATGGGACCAAAATGAAAATATAAAGGCAAAAAATCTTAATGATTTATTTTTCATGATGTCCATAGAAGAATTCGAAGAAAAAATGACGGAAAGAATCAAGAGCTCCGATACATTCGATTTTGATGAGTTTGAACATAAATTACTTGAAATGGAAGAGGAAAAGATTGAGCGTTACGTCAGGCGGAAGAAGCGGGAATTAGTACAAACGTTCATCGGAGAATATTGTACAGGCATAGTCCATGCAGAATCTTATCATTCCGAGCTGGGGAATGAGCTAGGTAAAGAATATCCGCATCTTGACTATATCGCTATATTAAACCTGGGAGGCAAAAAGATCAGTTTCAGGACCATCCATGACCACGTTGATGTTTCTGCCGTGGCCGGAAAGTTTGGAGGGGGAGGACATGCCAAAGCATCGGGATGTTCGATGGGAAAAGATGCTTATAAACTATTCATTCAGGACATATTTCCCCTGGACCCTTTGAGACAGGATGCATTTAAAAACAAATACAATAATAAAAGCGCGAGACAGGGATCACTGTACGAAAATAGGAAGGGAGACAAATTCTTTATTTTTGCTGAAGCCGATGACAAATGGATCCTTGAAATGAATGGAAAGCAAAAACAGGAACCTTACCCGGATTTCCAGGCAGCAGAAAATTACATTAAAAGAAAATACCAGGCATGGCTTGTTCATGATGATATTTATGTTGAATTCTTAAAGCGTTTTTATATAAAGGCAAAAAATTAGCACTGCCGCCATATTCGGCGGTTTTTTTTGAAGTAATCCTCCCTGTTAAATAATGTAAGATTCATATATAATTAAAACATAAATAGAATGGGGGAGGTTCAATGGAACTATTTTTATTAATTTTCGGTGTGATTTTCGCTGCCATAGTCATTAAAGCTCTAGTGGGTGGTTCAAAAAGTATCATACGAACAAGTTCTTTATCCGTTTTTCCCAATTGAGTTAAAGAAATAACAGAGAAAATTGGAATCAGCCGAACCACATTTTATGATTATTTCGTATTTTCGAGTTGTGCTTTTAATATTTTCCAAACACTCAATGTTTAAGAAGTGAAAAATATAGCTGTTGAGAAAGGTGAAAAAATAATAAGGTTGCAATTGCTGATTGTGAGTGAGATATAAATTCTGAAGCGAAATGACATTCATATTAGATTGTAATTTTGGAAAAGTTAATATTTATAGGAGTTATTGCCATTTTCAGCACCGGTGAGAAGGAAGTAGATATGAAAACTACACGAAGGGTTATGTGGGGATTATTAATTTTTCCGTGCAATTTGGGCAATTGCATCAACAATTATTGTATCTTTTTTTAAAAAGCATACAAGGATGACCTTTTCAAAACTCATTAATTGTTTAGCTGACGGTGCCCAATCTGCTCTTGGAATGATTGCCGCATGTGCAACTGCTGGGCTCGTCATCGGGGTTTTAAATTTAACAGGTGCTGGGCTAAAATTTGCTTCATTGTAAAAATTAGAACTAACAATGGGATAAATAAATGACCTTCTTTTATAAGAACATTTTTTATGTTCGGAAGTTCATTTTTAGGTAAACCCTTTAAGCCTAATTTGGCCGCCTGTAAATCAATCATAATCATGACTGTAAAAAAGTATAATAATGCGGGTACGATAGAAGCATAAACGATATTAAGATAGGAAGTTCCTAACAATTGAGCCATAATAAAAGCGGCTGATCCTAATATAGGCGGCATAATTTGTCCGCCAGTTGACGCTACTGATTCCACCGCACCAGCATAACGGGAGGGATAACCTATTTTCTTCATCAATGGGATAGTAAAAACACCCGTTGATACCACATTCGCCACTGAATTTCCAGAAACTGAACCAAATAAAGCACTTGAAACAACGCTGCTTTGGCTGGTCCTCCTCTTTTTCCACCAGTTGCACCAATTGCAAAGTCTATAAAAAACCTACTTCCTCCAGTAACTCCTAAAAAAGATCCAAAGAGTTTAAATAAAATGGCTGGGAAAACCATACTGGATGAAATATTACCCGAAGAAGTTTCAAAAAATATAAAAGAGCGAAGAGTCCAAAACATCATAGATGTCCGTGAATATGAAGAAGTAGCTCAGGGGAAAATTCCTGGTGCTCATCATATCCCTTTGGGTGAACTACAAGATCGAATTCATGAAATTGAAAAAGATAAGGAGCATATTATGGTATGCCGATCAGGAAGCCGAAGTGGGATGGCGGCTGAATTTTTAAAAGAATAAGGATATAAGGTGAAAAATATGGTTGGTGGTATGTTGGCATGGAAAGATGATATTGAAAGATAATAAATGAAGAAAGGAGGGAAAAGTTGATGGAGGTTACAGTAAATAAGGTGTTGGATGCTAAGGGTTTGGCATGTCCTATGCCAATTGTTAGAACAAAGAAAGAGATGACGACACTTGAACCTGGACAAGTCATGGAAATTCAAGCAACCGATAAAGGGTCGACAGCTGATTTAAAAGCTTGGGCTGATAGTACCGGTAATCAATATTTAGGAACAGTTGAAGAAGGAAATGTATTAAAACATTATCTTCGTAAGGCTAGATCTGAAGAAGAAAGACCAGAAGCTAAGCATCCCGATGTTGTCAGTTTAGATGACCTGTTAAATATGCTAGAAGGTAATGAAAAAATTACCGTACTAGATGTAAGAGAACCAGCAGAATATGCCTTTGGTCACATTCCAGGTTCCATTAATATACCGCTTGGAGAATTAGAACACCGTTTCGAAGAGTTAAATAATGAGGAAAATCTCCATATTATTTGCAGAACCGGTACACGTAGTGATTTTGCAGCGCAACAACTAACAGAAAAAGGATTTAAAAACATAAAAAATGTTGTACCTGGTATGAAGGATTGGACCGGACCAATCAATAAAAGTCATTAAATAAGGAGGAAAACAATGAAAGTAGCTATCATAGCCGCAAATGGTGGAATGTTTGATGCTTATAAAGTTTTTAATATTGCAACAGCCTCTGCTGCAACGGATGCGGAGGTTGGAATTTTCTTTACATTTGAAGGATTAAACCTCATTCATAAAGAGGGACATAAAAATTTACCTTTGCCTCCAGGTGCTGAACATTTTCAAGAGGGGTTTAAAAAAGCAAATGTGCCTCCTGTCGAGGAACTAGTTTCAATGGCAAGTGAGATGGGTGTTAAGATGATTGCTTGCCAAATGACGATGGATGTCATGAGTCTAGAAAAAGAACATTTTGTAGAGGGAATTGATGTTGGTGGTGCTGTTACTTTTTTAACCTTTGCTAAAGATGCGGACGTAACACTTACTTTTTAAAGGAGATTTAAAAATGGATACAGAAACGGCTGTCAAAACCATAACGGTAAAAGAACTTGCCAGAAAAGTATTAAATCATGAAGATTTATTCATTTTAGATGCACGAAACACAGATGATTTTGATGATTGGAAAATTGAAGGGAAAAATGTGGAAATCATTAATACTCCCTATTTTGACTTATTGGAAGGTGTTGATTCCATTGAAGATAAGTTACCTGAAAATAAGGAAATTTATGTAATATGTGCAAAAGGTGGTTCCTCAGAGTTTGTAGCGCAACAAATTTCAGAAGCTGGCTTTACAAATGTTTACTCTGTTGAGGGCGGAATGAAAGCATGGAGTGAACATTTAGAACCCATAAAGATCGGTGAATTGAAAAATGGCGGAGCTATTTATCAATTTGTCCGTATCGGGAAAGGCTGCCTATCTTATCTGGTTGAATCAAACGGAGAAGGCGCCATGATTGATACAAATCGAATGTTAGAACCATACGAAACCTATATTAAAGAGCATAACATTAAATTAACTCATGTTTTGGATACTCATTTACATGCTGACCACATTTCTGGAGGAAGAAAACTGGCGGAAAAATTAGGTGCAACCTACCACCTCCCACCAAAAGATGCAACAGAAGTCACCTTTGATTATCAACAAATAAATGATGGTGACGAATATGAGGTGGGCAAGACAACCATTAAAGCCGTCTATTCTCCAGGGCATACTATCGGTAGTACATCGTTTATCATTGATGATCAATATTTGTTAACCGGGGATATATTATTTATTGATTCTATTGGACGACCAGATTTAGCAGGAAAAGCAGAAGATTGGGTAGGAGATTTACGAAATACGTTATATAAACGCTACAAAGATCTCGCTGATAATTTATTAGTCTTGCCTGCTCATTATATGGGTATCAATGAAATGAATGAAGACGGCAGTATTTCTGAAAAACTTGGTGCTTTATATCAAAAAAATCATGGATTAAATATCACAGATGAAAATGAATTTAGAAAAACAGTAACTGAAAACTTACCGCCACAACCAAATTCCTATCAAGAAATTAGGGAAACAAATATGGGGAAAATTACTCCAGATGAAGAACAGCAACGAGAAATGGAAATTGGACCAAATCGTTGTGCTGTCAGATAAAAGGAGGAAATCATGACTGGACAAGTTGACAAAGTGTTAGATTGTAAAGGATTAGCATGTCCAATGCCGATTGTAAGAACAAAAAAAGAAATGGATACATTAACTTCGGGTCAAGTGTTGGAAATTCATGCGACAGATAAAGGGGCAAAAAATGATTTAACCGCTTGGGCAAATTCTGGTGGTCATGAGCTAATAAAAGATGAGGAAGAAAACGGTGTTCTAAAATTTTGGATAAAAAAAGGTTGAAAAAATGTGAGAGGTAACTATCACGGTTACCTTTCCTTTTTATTGGAGGGATGTAGGTGGATCTCGTTTTTATAGTGGTTATTTTTTTAATTGGTTTTATAGGCTCTTTTATTTCCGGGATGGTTGGAATTGGTGGTTCTATTATAAAATATCCCATGCTTTTATATCTACCACCATTATTTGGTTTAGCAGCCTTCAGTGCACATGAAGTTTCAGGAATTAGTGCAGTTCAAGTTTTTTTCGCAACCATCGGTGGGGTTTGGGCTTATCGTAAGGGTGGATATTTAAATAAAATTTTAATCATTTATATGGGTGTAGCAATATTAATAGGTAGCTTTGTTGGTGGGTATGGCTCTAGGCTCATGACAGAAAGTGGAATTAATTTGGTTTATGGAATTTTAGCTTTGATTGCAGTTGTGATGATGTTCTTGCCTAAAAAAGGAATTGATGAAATTCAACTGGATCAAGTGAAATTTAATAAATGGCTTGCTGCGGTTCTTGCTTTAATTGTAGGAATTGGAGCAGGTATCGTGGGGGCTGCTGGTGCATTCATTCTAGTTCCAATCATGTTGGTGGTGTTAAAAATTCCAACTAGGATGACCATAGCTACTTCATTAGCCATTACATTTATTTCTTCAATTGGCGCCACTGTTGGAAAAATCACAACCGGACAAGTAGAATTTTTTCCAGCACTTATTATGGTAATAGCAAGCCTAATTGCCTCTCCTCTTGGTGCTAATGTTGGAAAAAAAATAAATACCAAAATCCTTCAATGGATTTTGGCATTATTAATATTAGCTACGTCAATTAAAATATGGTCAGATATATTGCTTTAAGATACTTTACCACTTTCAACATACAGTTCAAGAGCAGGATGGTATTCCTTTTGATAATGAAGATTCGGACATGATTTTATAATAATTCCTTTATAAATATTGGATTTATTCGTTTCTAATGTTTTTTGGCATTGCGGACATTTTTCATTAAAAAGACGGCTCAATAAGCCCATAACATTAACTCTCCTTTATCCCGTTAATTCCTATATATATAATAGGAATTATAATGGAAAAATAAAAAAACTTCAATACGTTAGTACAATATATGGTACCGGAGGAAAAACGGAATGAACATCAAATATTTTTTTCCGCCTACAACAACAAAAGTAAATAGGAATACCCGTCAGAGAATTAATGATAAAATTCACAAGAAAACAAAAGCTACAATCAATAGCATACGTGCTAAAAATGAAAACGCCATTAATGCTCGAATAAAGGAATTAGATTATGAATGGGATACTGAACGTGTTTTGGAAATCAATTTCGCAGGTATTGTTTTAATTACATCAATATTAGCATTATTCCATAATAAAAGGTGGATCACCCTCGCAGGGATTGCCAGTATTTTTATGGTCCAACATTCTCTACAGGGGTGGTGTCCTCCATTACCAATCATAAGAAAATGTGGAGTCCGTACAGCAAATGAAATAATTAATGAAAAGATGGCTCTTCAAACAATCTTAGAAAACAAAGAGAACACAAAAAATCTTAAGGAGTATCAAAATGTTTGATTTTACGGTTACAACGGATAAAACCATCCAACCATCCATGATGCTATTCAAAGATTAGAGGAGAAATTAAAAGAAGAGAAATTCGGTGTTTTATGGATGTTTGATATTAAGGATAAGCTTCAAGAAAAGGGTATTGAGTTTGAAAAAGAGTTTAAAGTGCTTGAAGTTTGTAACCCGATTGAGGCGCAGAGAGTTTTAAGTGAAAATAATATGGCGGGTTATTTTTTGCCCTGCAAGATTGTGGTTTACGAAGATAAAGGACATACTCATATTGGAATGCCAAGACCCACAGCGCTTATAAGTATGTTAAATGATAACAAAATGGAGAATTTAGCCAAAGACATTGAAGAGCGACTCATTAACTGTATGAATAAAGCTGTGGAATAAATTAAAAATAATCGGGAACCGTTCAAATCACTCGTTTTGGCGAGTTATTTTTATTCAATAATAATTTTTTTAATTTCTTTTATTGACACCATACCCAATAGGGTATATTATAAGTCGTGTAAGTGTTAGTCCTTTTAGAGGAGGGCAGTTCTTGAAGACAATTATTATTTTAAGTATTTTATTTGTTGGTAGTATCCTTTACAGAAGATACTTCCCTGTTTTAGGAATGTGTTGTAAAAAACTGGGAGAATTAGATAGAAGTACAATAGTAATTGATGTAAGAGACTATAATGAATCTTACAAGGATCCCATACCTGGAGCAATCAATATTCCAATTGCATATATTAACAGGCACTACAATGAAATCACCAACGGTGACTTACATGTAGTTGCTTCAAATAGACTTGGAAAAAATTTTGGAATACGATTATTGCGAAAAAAAGGTTTCCGGGTTGTTGGATATTCAATTACAAATAATAACAATATAATATTAAAGGAAAATCAAATAAGTTTAAGAACTTTTTGTTAAAAAGGAGGTAAGAAAATGGATTATAATGATCAAATTAAAAATCGAGTAAAACGTATTGAAGGACAATTAAGAGGAATTTTAAGAATGATGGAAGAAAATAAAGACTGCAAAGATGTTATCACTCAGTTATCTGCTGCGAGAACAGCAATTGATCGTACAATCGGCGTTATTGTCAGTGAAAATTTAGTGGAGTGTGTACAAAAAGCGAATGAAAATGACGAAAAAAGTATGGAAGAATTAGTGAAAGAAGCTGTTAATTTACTTGTAAAAAGTCGTTAAAAAAGGTTGACACCCTCTTTCATTTTGGTTAATAATATACCCATATGGGTAATGGTAATTATGACGAACTGGAGGAATAATAAATGAATATTACAAAAGTCTTAGATGCAAAAGGTTTAGCATGTCCAATGCCAATTGTTAAAACTAAGAAAGCAATAAACGAAATAGAATCAGGTCAAATATTAGAAATTCATGCAACGGATAAAGGCGCAAAGAACGACCTTACTGCTTGGGCTAATTCTGGTGGACATGAACTTATAAAACATGAAGAGGAAAATGATGTATTTAAGTTTTGGATTAAAAAAGGATAATTTTTTTATTATTTAAAATACCTGTACCAGTATAGGTTAGTTAAAATAACATTCAGGAGGTAACACCATGACAGATAAGAAAAAGACAACGATTGTATTGTTCAGTGGAGATTACGATAAAGCGATGGCAGCATATATCATTGCGAATGGAGCAGCTGCTTACGATCATGAAGTCACTATTTTTCATACTTTTTGGGGATTAAATGCCTTGCGTAAAGATGAAAATATTCCAGTGGAAAAAGGTTTCATGGAAAAAATGTTTGCAAAAATGATGCCTAGAGGTGCTGATAAAATGGGGCTATCCAATATGAACTTTGCTGGATTCGGTCCTAAAATGATTAAAGATGTAATGAAAAAGCACAATGCAATTCCATTACCTCAATTAATCGAAATGGCACAAGAGCAAGATGTTAAATTGGTCGCTTGTACGATGACCATGGATTTATTAGGTCTTAAACAAGAAGAATTAATAGATAATATTGAATATGCAGGGGTTGCTGCCTATTTAGCAGACGCTGAAGATGGTAATGTCAATCTGTTTATCTAATGGTAAATGGGGGGGTTCCCCGAAAAAGGAGGGGCTAAACTTGGAATATGTAAATTATATCTTGATTGGACTTTTCATATTTTTTATCATTCAACGCATTTTACCGGCAAAAGGTATTAGACATATATCCACATCGGAGTTAAAAAATGAGTTAAAAGATAAGAATAAGCAATTTGTCGATGTCCGAACACCTGGTGAATTTAAAGGAAATCACATCAAATCATTCAAAAATATTCCACTTCATCAATTGGATCAAAAAGCAAATCAACTTTCAAAAGATAAAGAGGTAGTGGTCATTTGTCAAAGTGGTATGCGAAGCCAAAAGGCAAGTAAGATGTTAAAAAAATTAGGATTTACAAAAGTAACTAATGTAAAAGGCGGCATGAGTGCTTGGTCATAATGAATGGAGGAATAAGCAATGAAAGTAATGACTGCAAAAGAAGTAGAAACATTATTACTTGAAGGGAAAAAAATAGATATTATCGATGTTCGCGAAGTGGATGAAGTGGCAGAAGGGAAAATTCCGGGAGCCATAAACATTCCACTAGGACTTATTGAGTTTCGCATGCATGAACTAGATAAATCTAAAGAATATATCATAGTATGCCGATCTGGTGCTAGAAGCGGTCGAGCTTCACAGTTTCTGGAAAGCTATGGCTTTAATGTGATCAATATGACAGGTGGAATGCTTTCCTGGGAAGGTAAAGTGGAATAAAAATTTTTAACTAAATTAATACCCGTGTAGGTATAAAACAGGAGGTTTAATAATGGAAAAAATAAATGTAAATGTGACACTGGATGCTAAAGGTTTAGCGTGTCCTATGCCAATCGTTAAAACGAAAAAGGCAATGAACCAATTAGAATCTGGGCAAGTTTTGGAAGTCCAAGCAACAGATAAAGGGTCAAAAGCCGATATCAAGGCATGGGCAGAAAGTACAGGTCATCAATATTTGGGCACATTGGAGGAAGGCGAAGTATTAAAGCACTATCTTAGAAAGTCTTCTAGTGATGAAACGATAGAAAGAAAACATCCAAATGTAATCAACAATGACGAACTTGAAACAAAATTAAATGCAAATGAAAACATTGTGGTACTAGATGTTAGGGAAACAGCAGAATATGCTTTTAATCATATCCCTAATGCTATATCAATCCCTCTGGGAGAATTGGAAAATCGATTAAACGAATTAAGCAAAGAAGATAATATTTTTGTGATTTGCCGTACTGGAAGCCGATCTGACCTTGCTTCGCAAAAGCTAGCAGAAAAAGGCTTTACTAATGTCATAAATGTTGTACCAGGCATGAGCGAGTGGACTGGAAAAACAGTTAGTTTAAATAATTAAGGAGGTCTATAAATGAGTTCGGTAACTGTCTATACCACAACACGTTGTCCGTACTGTGTAATGTTAAAGAACTTTTTATCCGATCAAAACATTCCTTTCAAAGAAGTAAATGTAGAAAGGAACCCGGAAATTATGCAACAGCTTGTAAATACCACAGGACAAATGGGAGTACCTCAAACTGAGGTTAATGGAAAATGGGTTGTTGGCTTTGATCCAAATAGTATCATGATGGCACTAAAAAATTAGGAGGAAAAACAATGAATAAAAAGGTAGCAATTATCGCAAGTAATGGTGGTTTATTTGATGCATACAAAGTATTTAACATCGCAACAGCAGCGGCAGCAACCGATCAGGAAGTAGCTATTTTCTTTACGTTTGAAGGATTAAACTTGATTCATAAGGATGCAAACAAGCAACTTCCGATGCCGGAAGGAAAAGAACATTTTGCAGAAGGCTTTGCAAAAGCGAATGTTCCAGCTATCCCAGAATTAGCTGCAATGGCGCAGGAAATGGGTGTTAAATTCATTGGTTGCCAAATGACAATGGATGTAATGGGTCTTGAAAAAGAAGCATTTGTTGATGGTATCGAAGTTGGTGGGGCCGTAACATTTTTAGAATTTGCTAAAGACGCCGATATCACACTAACATTTTAATTGAGCAAATTTTTTATAATATATTATACCATAGGGGGTAAAATTCAAATGACAGTAAATGCAATGACTTCAAAAGAGGTAACAAATAAAGTATTTAATAAGGAAGCTTTATTTATTTTAGATGTTCGTAATGAAAGTGATTTTCAGGATTGGAAAATTGAAGGTGAAAACTTTGAATATTTAAATATTCCATATTTTGAATTGCTTGATGGTGTAGAAGGAATCATTGGAAAAATTCCTACTGACAAAGAGGTTTTAGTTGTTTGTGCAAAAGAAGGATCATCTGTAATGGTGGCAGAAATGCTATCCGATGCAGGACTAACAGTTTCTTACCTAAAAGGTGGGATGAAAGCTTGGAGCGAACATTTAGAACCTGTTAAAGTTGGGGATTTAAAAGATGGCGGTGAAATTTATCAGTTTGTTCGTATTGGTAAAGGCTGTTTATCTTACATGGTTGTATCAAACGGTGAAGCTGCAATTATTGACTCAACTCGAATGACAGATGTCTATCTTGAATTTGCTGAAAGTATTGGCGCTAAAATTACTCATGTATTTGATACACACCTTCATGCCGATCACATTTCTGGAGGAAGGGTAATCGCTGAAAAAACTGGTGCGACGTATTGGTTACCACCAAAGGATGCAACAGAAGTAACATTTAACTATCAACCATTAGAAGATGGTAATGATGTAGAAATTGGTAATGTGAAAATCAATATCCATGCCTTATATTCACCAGGTCACACAATTGGATCTACTTCATTTATTGTTGATGAAAAGTTCTTACTTTCAGGGGATATCTTGTTCATTGACTCTATTGGTAGACCAGATTTAGCTGGTTTAGCGCAGGATTGGGTGGGAGATTTAAGAGAAAGTTTATATAAGCGCTATAGAGAATTATCTGAGGATTTAGTGGTTCTTCCAGCTCATTTTATGATTATCGAGGAATTAAATGAAGATGGAAGTGTTGCCGAAAAATTAGGAACACTTTATTCCAAAAATCATGGTTTAAATATTGAAGATGAAGCGGAATTTAGAAGAATGGTAACAGAAAATCTACCACCGCAACCAAATTCTTATCAGGAAATCCGTGAAACAAATATGGGAAAAATCAATCCTGATGATGAAAAACAACGTGAAATGGAAATTGGACCAAATCGTTGTGCAGTGAGATAAGTTCAAAAAATAGGAGGAATAAACGATGGAAGCAAATAAAGTATTAGACGCAAAAGGCTTAGCTTGCCCTATGCCAATTGTAAAAACAAAAAAAGCAATCAATGATCTTGAAAGTGGTCAGGTTTTAGAGATTCATGCAACGGATAAAGGAGCAAAAAATGACCTTACTGCTTGGGCAAAATCCGGCGGTCACGAGTTAATTAAACATGAAGAAGAGAACGGTGTTTTAAAATTTTGGATTAAAAAAGGTTAAAAAATAAGGGAACCAGTTTGGGTTCCCTTTTCTTAAAGGGAGGAAAAAACATGGAAATTGGATTTATAATTACAATTTTTTTAATTGGTTTTATTGGTTCATATATTTCAGGGATGTTAGGAATTGGTGGTTCTATTATTAAATACCCAATGCTTTTATATATTCCTCCGTTATTTGGATTAGCAGCTTTTAGTGCCCACGAAGTTTCGGGAATAAGCGCTGTTCAAGTATTTTTTGCAACTATTGGTGGAGTATGGGCATACCGTAAAGGCGGCTATTTGAATAAAACGTTAATTGGATATATGGGAGCAAGTATTTTAATTGGTAGTTTAATTGGAGGCTTTGGCTCAAAGCTCATGACAGAAGGTGGAATAAACCTAATTTACGGTATTTTAGCATTAATTGCAGCTGTTATGATGTTTATTCCTAAAAAAGGAATTGATGATATTCCTCTGGACCAAGTTAAGTTTAATAAATGGCTTGCAGCTACCCTTGCATTCATCGTTGGTATTGGATCTGGAATTGTAGGAGCAGCCGGGGCATTTTTATTAGTGCCAATCATGCTGGTAGTATTGAAAATTCCAACTCGTATGACGATTGCTTCATCTTTAGCTATTACATTTATATCCTCAATTGGTGCAACTGTAGGGAAACTTACAACTGGTCAAGTAGAATTTTTACCATCCTTAATCATGGTCGTTGCAAGCTTAATTGCCTCTCCATTAGGAGCCATTGCCGGGAAGAAGGTAAATACAAAAATTCTTCAGGTTGTATTAGCCTTATTGATTTTAGCTACAGCAATAAAGATTTGGATGGACATTCTTTAAGTTTGGATAATATAAAATAGCGGGGCAATTAAAACTACAATGAAAGAAGGGATTACGGTGGCGAACAAAAACTTTGTATACTTTGTTTCGTTAAGCTCTAATGTCCCCTTTGTTCTTAAAGAAGCCCTAAAAATGGCAATGCAAAAAAATGAAGTGGCAATATTTTTTGATCTTGACGGAGCACGAGTTTTAGACCAACGATATTTAAATAAAATGGATAAAATTCATGGTAGAGAACTTTCATCATTGATGAAATCCGCTTTAGACGCCGGAATCAAATTATTTGGATGTCAAATGAATGTATTAATTGCAGAAGGATTAGTGCTGATTGATGGGGCTGAATTAGCCGGAGTTGTTACTTTTTTGGAAATTACTTACCAAGCTGATGCCGTTCTAAGCTATTGAAAGGGGAAATCTATCATGGAATCAAAAAAAGTTGTCGTCCTTGCCCTTCATGATGAATTAGAATCCGCATATCCTCCATTAAATGTTGCTGTAGGAGCTGCAGCATCAGGGGCAGATGTCATTTTAGCCTTTTCCCGCAAAGGAGTAAACATATTAGATCGAAAGTATTTTCCAGTTCCATCTAAAGGTATAGAATACCTTTCAAATGCTTTAAACGATTTTGGTGCACCATCTATTCACGAACTTTTAGATATAGCTGTGGAAATGGGAGTACGATTATATGTTGTTGATATGGATATTCATGATAAAGTTAATCTTCTTTACCCAGCTGAGCAAGTACCAATTAAATGGGTCTTAAATGAAGATGTATCAGCAGATCTTTTTGTCCATTTTTAAATAAATATTAGGAGGTTCCAAATGGTTAAAATAACCCAGGCTGCTATTACAAAAATTACTAAAGAAGTTCAAGATTTGATTAATGAAGGTAAAAAACCTTTAATTCGTTTATCGATGGGAATTGGCTGAGGAGGACCTCAGCTTCGTCTGACTCTGGAGGAGTCAGCTTTAGAAAATGATGAAATTACAGAACAAAGTGGTATTCAGTTTTTAGTTAATGAAAGAGATAAAGTTTATTTTGAAAATGTGAAAATTGATTATATAAAGACCTTATTTGGAGGCGGTCAATTCAAAGTTCTCCGAGTTTAATTAATTTAAAAATTAGAAGAACTCCATAAGGGGGATAAATAAATGGAGAATAAAAACCCTAAGAATTGTGGTAACAGTACCTGAGGAATCAATAATAAAAAACCCCGTTCGAAATTTTCTCCGCCTATATGACCTGGGGTTTTCATTTGGCTCCTGGTAGGAGTCATCATCTTAATTCAAAAATTTTTCTAAAAAGGGGCTAAATAAAGTCCCTCTTTTGTACAACAAATGTTTTACTTTGCACGGTGTAATGAAGATAAAAATATAGGGGATAAGAAGATGGAGGAACTTTGGCATTCAATAAATATTTTAGTTGCAAATTTTAATAGTTGGAGGTTTTTCTAGAGATCATCAATATGTAAAAGAAATGAGAAAATTAAATAAAAATGTCTTATTTTTAGATGGCGGTGACATTTTTCATGGCACGGCGCCACTTGTTCTTACGAAAGGAGAAGGAATATACCACTTTTAAGAGAAATGGAATTGGATGCCTTTGTTCTAGGGAATTGGGATTTTTCGTTCGGGAAAGACCAATTATTGAACTTAGTTAGAGAGTTACCATTTCCGGCTGTTGCATGTAATGTTGTAGATTTAAACAACGAATATTTATTAAGACCATTTATAATTAAAAAAATCAACGAAGTAAATGTGGGGATTATTGGGACAACATATCCATTCGTTGATGAAACAATGCCGGATAGTTTTTCGAAGGGACTAAAATTTTCTTTAGGAGTCGCTGAGGTTCAAAGGTGTGTAGATTTACTTAAAGAAGAAAATGTGGATCTTATTATTCTTATAAGTCATATGGGGTTGCCAATCGATTACAAACTAGCTTCCATGATTGATGGGATAAACATTATCTTAAGTGCTCACAGCCTTTTCACATGGATGGCGTTATGGAGCTCCGGTTGTACCGGGTAATATATCGATGAATCAACTGTATGACATTATTCCGACCAATCCAAAAGTTTTTCAAGTAGAAATCGAAGGACGAATTTTATATCAATTACTTAAAAAAACTTGGAGCAAGTCCTTTCTCCTGATCCTTTCCAACAAAAGGGAGGGTATATAATACGTTCAAGCGGTCTAATGATGGCATTTAAACCTTACAACCCAAATGTAAACAGAATTCAACATTTATAAATGGAAAAACAAAACTTTCAATCCATCTAAAATTTATCGGGTAATAGGAGCCGGAGATCAGTTATTCAAAAACTTACAAAGCAAAATGAAGTTTAAAAAGATCCACTCCATTGATGTTATAAAGAATTATTTATCAGATATAAATACATATAAAAATAAGGATGCCGGTAAAATCCT